>CANRHC010000124.1 GCA_947630305.1 uncultured Bacilli bacterium | reverse complement strand
ATTATCTAAATTAAGCTCAGGACCACTAACCATTTTATAAGAAATTTTTAAGTTATAATCATTTCCAAAAACCTTAACGATTTTACTTTCTAAAAGAGATTTTTTTACTCTATTTTTTTCGTCATATTCAGCTAGTTTTTGTAAAATCCAAGTCTTTTTATCATTAACAACTTGACTTATCTTTTTATTACTTATATACCAAGGAGCAGATATAGCGACTTGACCGTTAACTATTGAAATAGCTAAATTTCCAGTAAAGTTTTTATCAACTGTATATGATATAACTTGATTTGTTTTATTAAAAAATCCCATTTTAAAAATCTCCTTTTTAAGAATATTTGTTCTACCGAACTTTTATTTGTTATAATTATATATTATGAACGAATGTTTGTCAATAGTTTTTTTTAAAAAAGAGCGAAATTTTTTTCGCTCTTTTTAATACATTATTAATTTATAGTTAAACTTCCATTAGAATATTCGTGAAGACCAGCTCCAGAACCAATTCCTAAATTTCCGTATTTTGTATATGTGTCATAATCAATTGTTCTATAAGCTGGATTTTTACTATTTAAAAAATTTATCATTCCTGAAGGAGAATTAGCATATTCTAATGTATTAGAAACTTTTGCAACCTCTAAGTCTCCATTATTATAAGGCTTATAATATTCCAAATCAGTATGATATATTTCTTGGTCTTTATTTATTTCATCTAAAGAAAAACCTAATTGAGAATATATTACACATTGATTTTCTACAGTTGTTTCTCTATTATCATTTTCATTTTGTTTAAATTTTCCATTTAAAGCTGTAATATTATTTATATTATCAATAGTAATATTTCCACCTTTTCCACCAGAGCCACCGGTTGCCTCCAAAATTATTTTTAAAACCAGCTGCACTTGAACCCCCTAATCTATAACCCCATGAAGCCCAAGTTATTTTATTACAATCTGGGAAAAATTGATAATAACCAGAACCACCAACACAACCATCAGCTGTAATTTCGGATTCTGCAATATCAATTTTCTTTCCATCTTCCGTCCATCCACCTGATATTCCTTGACAACCAGCTTTGGGAGGTTTCCATGCTCCATTCTGAGGATTGCCACCAGTAAATCCACCGACCACCATTTTGACCAGAACCCCCACCGGCTCCAGCTCCACCGCCGACCAATTCCAGCAGCTGGATATCCAGCACCACCACTATCAGAAGCATTTAAAAATTCTGGAGCTGAACTATATCCAGAAGCTCCTCCGATAGCAACAACTTTCGTATCTTTTATAGTTACTATCCCACAATCTTCTCCATTTTTTCCATCATTATTTAAAACCATATCTGGAAATGGATTTTGAAGAGTTCCAACTTTTTTATCCGCTCCTCCTTGTAGCAAACCGTTTTCCTCCATTTCCACCATTTCCGTCCTATTCCGGCTCCAGCTCCGTCCGGCCACCGGCCTCCTCCAGTATTATCATAAGTACCAGAAGGAACGCCTCCAGCCCCAGCGTCTCCACCAAAGCAATATAAAGTTCCTTCACCAGAAATATTTAACACAGAAGATTTTTCTCCATTAGTCCAACAATGGATTCCAGCAAAACCTCCTTTGCCACCTTCACTTTGCTGACCTTCAACAGTGTTTGCTCCAGTATCTCCAAAACCGCTATCTACTGTAACTGTAGCATCTTTTGCTATCCATAAATTCAATGTTCCACCTGGCTCTATATCAATAGCGCTTCTCTTTAACTTTTCATTAGTTAAAGTCATATCATAAAATATACTTACAGTAGCTACAGCTCCGTCTTTTACATATAATGAATATTCTCCAGATAACTCGTCTGCAAAAATAACGCTTGCATCACCAGTAACAGTATAAATACCTTTTTGCTCTTCATTTTCAGCTCCACTATCATTTTCTGTAAAAGTATCTTTTGTTACTAATACTCTTCCATCAGTAACCTCTCCACCCATAGCTCCAGAACCAGCTATTATATTAGAATCTCTTACTTCAAATGTACCATCTTCTTTTTGAATAATATCGAAAGTATATTGATCCTTTTTTACTATAAATTCAAACTCTCCATTCCAACTTCCATCTTCTGTTGTACACGGTATTACAACCATATTTGAAGTATCAGTTTTAAAATTTCCATCACTAGCTAATACACTATCTACAAGTTTTTCTTCTAATAGTTTATTCATTGCTTCTTTTACATTTGTTTTTACATTGTCAGTAATTGTTCCTATATTATAACTTAATAACTTACTCATTATTAACTCAATAATATTACTTTTTTCACTTTTCTCTTTAGCCTTCATCGCATTTGTAATTATCCCATTATCCCCCACAATCGCGTTTAGAGATACTCCGGCTAATATCAACAGTACAATGATAGTCTTGGTCTTCTCTTACGATTAAAAAAAGCGTTCTTTTGAACGCTTTTTTATAAAAACATTTTCTATTTTTTCACAACTAAATTCAAGATTTTTCCTGGTACATAGATTTCTTTTACTACTTCGTTATTTTCTA
>CANRHC010000123.1 GCA_947630305.1 uncultured Bacilli bacterium | reverse complement strand
ATCAGAAAATCCTAATCTTTTAACAAATGATGAAATAGCTCAAAGGATTAAAAAGCTAGCAGGTTTAGATGGTTATTTAAAAGATCTGCAGGATTACGCTTTAACTCACATTTTAGATGGTGAATCTTTTCCTGGCTTTAAAGTAGTAGCAGGTAAGAGCACTAGAACATGGACTAATCAAGAAGAGGCTTTTCAAATAGCGCAGGCTAATGGCTTTGACCATTCTATTCTATTTGTTCAAAAGCCGCTTACTTTAGCACAAGTTGAAAAAGTAATGGGACGAAAAACATTTAATACTCTCCTATCTGATTACGTTGTAAAGCCTCCAGGAAAACCTACCCTAGTTCCTGAAGATGATCCAAGAGAGTCTTTAAGTTCTTATGATCAAGCTTTAAATGATTTCCAAGATTTTTAAGTATATAAGGAGTAAATAATGAGTAAATTACAAGGAATCAAAAAGAGTTTTGGCCCTGTTCGTTTTAGTTTTGTCAATGTTTTTGAAAAAACTCAGTTTAACAACAATGAGCCTCAATATAGCCTAAGAGCCCTGATACCTAAAAGTAACACAGCTCTAGTAGAGGAGATTCAGAATGCTATTAATTTAGCTAAAGAGGAAGGTAAGAGTAAGCTATGGGGAGGATCCATGCCTGAAAACTTATCTCTTACTATCCATGATGGAGATAAGACCGGAAGGCCTGAAGAAGAGGGGCATTGGTGCCTTAATACTAGTAATAAAAACCGTCAGCCTGGCGTTATTGTTGGTAAAGATAGGCATAAGGGAGTTAAAGAAGAGCTTAAAAGCGGTGATTATGGGCTGATCAATGTAACTTTTAAAGCCTATGATTACGGTAAAAAAGGCGTGAGTTCTTTCTTAAACAGTGTATGGAAAACTAAAGATGGTGAGAGCCTTGCAGGTGGATCCACTCCAGAAGAGGACTTTAAAGAAGTCGATACTACTCATATTGAATTTGATGATATTCAAATAGATCCGCTCACTGGTGAGCCTGTAGCTTCACCTCATAGTGATTTTGAAAGTGAATTTTCAACTTTTTAACCTAAAATCATGAACTTAAGTATTGATATAGAAACCTTTTCAAGTGTTGATCTAAAACAAGAAGGTTTATATAAATATGCTGAAAGTGATGATTTTGAAATTTTGCTTTTTGCCTATAAACTAGGTGATTTACCTGTTGAAGTTGTTGATATAGCCTCAGGTGAGGAAATTCCTCCTAATATATTAGAAGCGTTATATGATAGCCAAATTATTAAAAGCGCCTATAACGCTTCTTTTGAAATGATTTGTATCAATAAATACTTAGAATCTATTAATAAGCCTACTATACCGCCTGAACAGTGGGAGGATACGATGTTTTTAAGTTCTTACGCTGGCTATGGTGGTAGCTTAAAAACTACTGCTGAACTTTTGGATTTACCGGTAGAAGCTCAAAAAGATAGAACGGGCACTCAACTTATTAATAGGTTTAGTAAACCAAGAAAGCCTACAGCTAAAGATAAAAGAAAGAGAATTAAACCTCAAGATGATCCTTTAGCGTGGGCTAAATTTATTGAATACAACAGACAAGATGTAGTTGTAGAGGCAACGATAAGGGAAAAGCTAAAGAAAATTCAAATACCACTAAAGGAAAGAAAAGCCTTCTTATTGGATCATAAAATAATGAGTTCAGGCGTTCTAATTGATACTGAACTAGTGCAGGCTGCTTTAGATTTAGATGCAGCAGAAAAGAAAAGGTTAAAAGATGAAATAACTGTTCTTTCAGGCGTTGAAAATCCTAAAAGCAATGTGCAGATAACTAAATGGCTATCAAGTCAATTAGGTTATGAGGTTAAAAGTATCAGAAAAGAAAGCGTTCCAGAGCTTATTAAGGAATGCGAAAATAACAACTTATTTGAAGCTGCTACTGTTCTTAAACTCAGGCAGGAATTTAATAAAACAAGTTTAGCTAAATATAAATCCCTAAAAAGAATGGTATGTAAGGATAATCGAATAAAAGGAATGCTTCAGTTTTATGGTTCAAGAACTGGTAGATGGGCAGGTAGAGGCGTTCAAGTTCAGAATTTACCTAGAAACTATATCAGCTCTATATCTTGTGCTAGGGAGCTATTAAGATCAAGAAACTTTGAGGGTTTAAGGCTCATATACGGCTCTAATTTAAGTGATATAGCCTCACAACTCATTAGAACAGTATTTATTCCTACTCCAGGTAAAACATTCGCTGTAGCTGATTATTCAGCAATTGAGGCTAGAGTAATTGCTTGGTTATCCGGAGAAGAATGGAGAATTCAGGCTTTTAAAAATAATCAAGATATCTATTGCGTTTCTGCTAGTCAAATGTTTGATGTACCTTTAGAAAAAATTCTTGATAAGAAATCCCCTGAACACAATTTAAGAGCTCAGGGCAAAGTTGCTGAACTCGCTTTAGGCTATCAAGGCGGAGCTAATGCAATGGCACGTATGGATTTTAATAATGTTATTCCAGAGGATGATAGGCCTAAGATTGTTAAACAGTGGAGGGAAAAAAGCCAAAAAATAGTAGATTTATGGAAAAAATGTGAAACAGCAGCAATAAACGCTATTGAAAAACCTGATACAGAATTTGAGGTTAA
>CANRHC010000122.1 GCA_947630305.1 uncultured Bacilli bacterium | reverse complement strand
AGCGAGAAATAAAAAAACGTCGGCAGCTCAATAATGAACTGTCGACGTTGAAGCGTGTTTATAAGTATTCGTCTCAAATCGAATACCAGGAGGTATTATATCATGAATGCGGTAATTTATGCAAGATATTCAAGCGAAAAACAGAATGAAAAATCAATAGAGGATCAATTAAAAGCTTGTAAAGAGTTTGCTGAAGAAAATGGATTTACTATTGTTAATCAATATGTTGATAGAGCTAAAAGCGGAAAAACAGATCATCGTCCGGGATTTCAACAAATGATTAAGGATTCAGCACAGAAAAAATTTAAGTTTGTTCTTTGTTGGAAATTTGATAGGATAAGTAGGAATACGAGAGACTACTATTATTATGAAAAAGTTCTTTTTGATAATGATGTTAAAGTCGTTTCTGTTAATGAGCAGATAGAGGATCCCCAAGCTGCTCCAATTATTAAAGCGGTTAATTTAGGAATGGCTGAAAGTTTTAATGTTACTCTAGCTATTAACGTAAACAGAGGGATGCGTTCTAATGCGCAAAAATGTAAATCTAATGGAGCTTTGCCAGTTGGATATCAATCAGATAAAGAGGGAACTATTGAGTTAGATCCTGAAAAAGCTCCTTATATTAAAAATGCATTTAAACTGTTTTTAAAAGGCTATTCCTACACAGATATAGCTAATTATCTAAATGATGAAGGCGTTAAGACAAGAAAAGGAAAACTTTTTACAGGCAACGCTGTTAAAAGAATTTTAAGGAATCCTACTTATTCTGGAGTTTACAAATTTCAGGATATCGTAATAAAGGATGGTATACCTGCTACAATTGATAAAGCAACTTTTAATGAGGTACAAGAAAAAATGAAAAGTTATTCAAGGCCACATAATAACAAAGAGAATCAGGAACGCTACTATTTAATTAATAAACTTTATTGCTATAAATGCAATAAGCCTATGGATATTTCTTGCGGCACATCTAAAACAGGAAAAACCTATAGATATTATAAATGTGATTGCGGATCTGTTAGAAAAGATTATATAGAATCTTTAGTTATTAGTTTAACTAAACAATATATTCTAACTGATGAATCAATTAATGATATAGCAGATTATGTTATAGCTCTTCAGAAAGAGATCAAAAAGAATTCTAAAGAAAGATCTTTAAAAAATGAATTAAAAGAGATTGAAAAGAAAATAGATAATATCTGCGATCTTTTCATTAACGGTTTAGATAGCCAAGCCATGAGGGATAAGTTAGAAAAGCTAGAAAACGAAAAAGCACAGCTAGAGATAAGAATATCATTAGAAGAAACATATAATCAGGATTTAACAAGGGATCAAGTTATTTGGTATTTAAAGAGATTCCAAAATATGGAAGAAGGGGATAAAGAATTAGAAGAGCAGCTAATAAAAGATTTAATAATGTATGTTTATCTATACGAGGATAAGATCTGGATTCAATACACCTATGCGGAGAAACAAAAAGACACTCAAACTCTAAGTTTAAAAGAGCTTGAGTGTTCGACTAATTCGCAAATGGTAGACCTGAATAACTTTCATTCGAACAATTTTACAAGGATTAATTCAAACATTTTTATTAGTCATAACGGATATTACATTATTTTAAAGGAGCATAGAAAAATAAAACTTTAAAATAATTTATTTTGCTTTAATGTTTACAAAAATATATTTTAGTAGTAAAATATAGTTGAGGTGATAATAATGCAGCAATTAAAAAAACACGATGGAAAAAAAGCCTCTACGAAATTACAAGAAATTCGTGAAGAAAAAGGGCTTAGTAAATATCGACTAGCTCAACTTTCCGGTTTATCTATAACTCACATCTGTAATATAGAAAGCGGAAAAAAAGATATAGAAGATATGAGCTTAAAGAACATAAAAAAATTAGCTAAAGGTTTAATGATTGATTATACTGACCTGATTAATTAAGGCCGGTATAATTTTTTTTGAAATTATACTAAAATATAGTTGACTAGTAAAATATATTTTAGTATAATAGATATAGAAATTGATCAGGAAAGGAATTAAAGCAATGAAAAAAATTAATGTATTCAACAAGTTAGAAAATCTAGTAAAAAGAAATGTTAAGTTCAATAAAGAGGACTTAGCACTTGATAAGGAAAAAATCCTTAAAGAGGGCGCCGGTAAGTACTACTTCTTAACTAGAGAGAGCGGTACAGTTCTTGTTACAGAGTTTGAACTCTCCTTCAATAAGAGAGCTAAAGAGGTTTGGAATTACTACTTAGATCGTGATAGTTCATCAAGAATCTACATGATTGATGTAGCTGAAATAGATGGTAAGGAAGCTATTGGAACGGTTAAGAATTTAAGAAATGCAGCTTTATATAAAGCCGCTTAAATTTTTTTAATTTAATACTAAAATATAGTTTACTATTAAACTATATTTTAGTATAATATATATAGAAAGTTAAGAAAAGAGGGAAAAAATGAAAACATTAAATTTTGGTAAGAACGAGTTTGAAAGAATTGAAAACGCAATAGCAGGCGCTGATAAAAATATTGAAAATGACAACGGATGGATCTACATCGACATCATAGAAACAGCATATGAGAAAACCCTTTACTTTGAGTACGATTCAGAAATTTATAACGGATGTTTAGAATTTACCCGCAGAAAT
>CANRHC010000121.1 GCA_947630305.1 uncultured Bacilli bacterium | reverse complement strand
TATATTTTTTTAGTTCTTTTTATGGTTATTTTATTTTTTAAATTACTGGTTTATATATCCTTTAAATTAACAAATAATACATCATACTTTCAAATAAGCTTTTACCAAATCTTCCTGGTCTTAAATAAAATAAAGTTTTTCCGACATTTTCTAATTTTTCTAAATACATTGTTTTATCTACATAATAATAATTTTCTTCTATTAATGTTTTATAATTTATTATTCCATATGGTATTTTCTTCATTACTTAAGCCCTCTTTCTTATTTAGATTATACTAAATTTTCTTTTAAAAGTCACTATTTAGATAATTTAAAAAAGAATAGATAAACTATTCTAATTACATTGTTTTTAATAAACTTGTTAAAGTTGACATTAATGTTGGATCTTTAATTTTAACTATATATGTGTCTGTACCTTCTATTTTTTCTTTAAAAATCGCAACATTACTTGAATCTGCTTCATTATTTTTTATACCCATCATTAAATAATATTTTATACCTTTATATATAGTTTCACTTAAGACAATATATTGTAAATTATTAGATAAAGTTATAATTGTATTATTTTTGATTATCATTTAAATCTTCTCCATTTAAGATGTCATTAAAACTAATATATTCTGAGGTATTATTGATATTATCATTTAGTGAAGGTATTTCATCATCTAATGATTCTATATTTTCTGGTAATGTTTCAGGTTCTTCATTTGTTTGATTCTTTTTAATTGGTATTTCTTCAACATTTATTACTTTTAATCTTTCTTCTTGGGAATTTCTAGGTGGGAAAACTTTAGTATCTTCTAAATTTTCATCCGCTACTTGTAATATTTTTTCATCAGTTTGAAATTCTTCATTTTCTTTTATTTCTTCTTGATCTTTTTCAATTCTAAAATCATTTAGATCAATATAATCATTTTTATCTAATATTGTTGTTTGTTCTTCTTTTTCACCATCATTATCAAATAAATTTTCTATTTCTTGATATATTTCATCAACTTTCTTGTCATATTTTAAACTATGTTTAATATCATCTACATCTTTAGATAAATTATTTAAAGTTTCTTTATCTTTTTCCATAGCTAATATATCTTTTATTTTAGCTTTATTAGATTTAATTTTCTTTAATTCTTCTATTTCATCTAATATATTTTCTTTTCTATTTTCTAATTCTGTTAAATCTATTGTTTCTAATTTTTTAGATTGCATTATTACTTCTTCTAATTCTTTTTGATAATTTTCAAATAGTTTATAAACTAAATCCATTTTTTCTTTTTTATGGTTGTAAGCAGTTTGGAGATTCGCTTTTTTACGAGGTGATATTGTATCATCATTACTTAATACTATTGTTTTATATTCTTCATACGTTGTTTTTAAATTAGTATATAAATTTTCTGTTTCATTTAACTCTTTAGAAATATTTTTAACTACATTTTTGTCTAAATCTATAATTTTATTTTTAATATCAGTAATTTTATTATTAATTGTTTCTAATTCTGTTGTTAAGTAATTAATACGATTTTCTATAACTTTTGAATCTTCATCTAAATATGTTTTATTATCTATTGTATTAGCAAATTCATCTAATTTAGTTTGGGCTTTATTTAATAAATTATTTAATTCTTTTTTTGTTTCATTCATATATGGTTTAGATTTAATAATGGTTACTAATTCTTTGATGCTTGTTATAGCTGATGTATAGTCTTCTTCTGTAAACATTTTCATGGCTTGATTAGCAATATAGACTGGATCTGTTATTAAAACTAAACGATGATTTTCTAATTCTTCTAATTCTTTATTTAATTCATCAACAATATTTTCATCTTTTTTCTTTAATATTTCATCGACATAAAAGTTAGGTGTTGATAAGGCTTCTAATGTATCTTCTAGACGAATATTTAAATGTTGTAATTTTTTTTCAAGTTCTATACGATTATTACCATAGTAATCTAGTCTTTCTCTTACTTTATCATATTGTTTTGATAATATATCACGTTTCTTTTCTAATTCATTTATTTCTTTAGTAGTTTTTTCAATCATATTTTCGTAAAAAGAACTTAATTCTTTATCTTTTCCTATTACTTTTAATTTATCTTGTAAAATTGTTAATAAAGCATTTAATGATTTTAAACGACTAACTGTACTTGTTAGGGCTTGATGATTATCTTCTTCATCGATACTAGCTTTATTGATTAGTTTAAGAGTTTTATCTAATTCTAATTGATATACTTGTTTTTTATTTTCAATTCCTATTTTAATATTTTCATCAATAATTCGATCGTTTTCTTTTAAATACTTATCATCTTTCATTGATTTTTTAATATTTTTAAGGTCATTTTTTTTCACTTCAATTTCTTTTTCAACTTCATTTAATTCTTCTTTAATGACATCATAATTATTTTCACTACCAGTCATTTCAATTAATAAATCAATATATTTTTGGAATTTTTTTTGCATTTAAAATCAACCTCGCCTTATTCTTTTTATTATTAATATCATAACAAAAAAAGGGTTAGATGTAAAGAAAGAATTGTTTTTAAATCTTTGATAAATTGTTATTTTTATTCTCCCGAGTTTTGCAGTTGGCTTAAATCCAAATCTTATTCAACACCAGTTAGATACTGGATTTTTTTATGTCAAGTATTTTAATTTTTGGGTTGTACAATTGTTGTATAATATACTATAATGCTCCCGAGTTTTGCAGTTGGCTTAAATCCAAATCTTATTCAACACCAGTTAGATACTGGATTTTTTTATGTCAAGTA
>CANRHC010000120.1 GCA_947630305.1 uncultured Bacilli bacterium | reverse complement strand
CCAAATGGAGGCCGCCAGTAACTGGCCTTATAGGCCTTCGCGAAAAACCACGTCTTTTAGGCGTGGATTTTTATTTTCTATTGATATGTAAATTTGCTAGACTATTTTTTTAGAAACTAAGTAGATGTTGTATCTTTTCTTAATTTTTTAGATAGTTTGTATATAAAATTATTTTTATCTTTTTATAGTTACTTTTTTTTCACAAAAATACCTTTGACTAACTAATAATTCCTGATTATAATAATTAACTGTGGTGAGTAATTCTTTAAGAAAGGATTTTTATGCTCGAATTAAAAAATATTAAAAAAAGTTATAAAACTAATAAATTGGTTCAACGTACTTTAAAAGGAATAAATCTAAAATTTTATAAGAATGAATTTGTAGCTATTTTAGGACCTAGTGGTTCTGGAAAAACAACGCTTTTAAATATTATAGGTGGTTTAGATAGATATGATGAAGGAAATTTAATTATCAATCAAAAAAATACTAAAGAGTTTAAAGAAAATGATTGGGATGCTTATCGAAATAATTGTGTAGGTTTTATTTTTCAAAATTATAATTTATTAAATCATATTAGTATTTTAGCTAATGTTGAGATTGGAATGACTTTGTCAGGGCTTAATGCTAAGCAAAGAAGAAAAAAAGCTATTGAAGCTTTAACTAAAGTTGGTTTGCAAAAACATCTTCATAAAAAGCCTAATCAATTATCTGGTGGTCAAATGCAAAGGGTAGCAATAGCAAGAGCTATATCAAATAATCCCGATATAATTTTGGCCGATGAGCCAACAGGAGCTTTAGATTCTAAAACTAGTGTTCAAATAATGAATTTGATAAAAAAAATTTCTAAAAATAAATTAGTTATTATGGTAACTCATAATTCAACTTTAGCAAATGATTATGCTAATCGTATTATTTCAATGAAAGATGGTAAAATTATTAATGATACAAATGATTTAAAAGAAGAAACTGATAATCAAAAAGTAATAAAATTAAAAAAAACATCGATGAAATTTTTTACGGCATTACATTTATCATTTAATAATTTAAAAACTAAAAAAGGGCGGACTATTTTAACTTCTTTTGCTTCATCTATTGGAATTATTGGTATAGCTTTAATTCTTAGTTTATCAAATGGTTTTAATAAACAAATATCTCTTTATGAAAAAACTACATTAAGCACTTTACCTATTGTTATAAGTTCTAATATTCAATCAAATATTATTCCTACAATATCTGATGAAACTTCTTTAGAATATCCCAATTTTGATTATGTTATTCCAAGTGCTAATGAAAATAATGATTTGCAAAATAATTCAATTAATAATAATCAAGTAAATTATCTTAAAAAAATTAATAAAAATTATATATCTGAAATAAGTTATACCTATCAAATGAATTTAAATTTTTTACAAAAAATAAATGGAAAAGTAAATATATCAACATTAAATTATCCTGAAACTATAAATAGTGATTTTATAAATAAACGTTATGATGTTTTAGCTGGAAAAATACCAACTTCTAGGGATGAAGTAGTTTTAGAAGTTGATAGCAAAAATCAAGTATCTAAAGATTATTTAGAAATTTTAGGATTTAAAACTAGTAATAATATAAATTTTAATGATATTTTAAATCGCAAAATAAATTTAGTTTTAAATCAAAATTACTATCAAAAAATAAGTAATTATTTTGTAACTAATCAAAATTTAGATTCTTTGTATGAAAATCAAAATAATATTATTTTAAATGTAGTAGGTATAATTAGATTAAAAAAAGATTATCCTAATGTTTCCAATTCCAAAATTTATTTTTCTCAAAAATTATTTGATTATTTATTAGATTTAAATAAGAATTCTAATATTGTAAAGGAACAAGAAAAAGTTGATTATAATGTTATAAGTGGCGAAAAGTATGATTTAACTACTATAGAAGGTCAAAGATTAAAAGAAAATGTTTTAAGTTTTTTAGGTGCAAATTTAATTCCTTTAACAATTCAAATTTATCCTCAAAATTTTGAATCTAAAGAATTTATTATTGATTATTTAGATAAATATAATAATGGAAAGACTAAAGAAAATATGATTTTGTATACAGATGAAGCAAGAATGATGAGTACATTATCTAATAATATTATAGATTCTATTAGTATTGTTTTAATTGCTTTTAGTTCTATTTCTTTAATAGTTTCTTGTATAATGATTAGTATTATAATGTATATTTCTGTTTTAGAAAGGACAAAAGAGATAGGTATTTTAAGAAGTTTAGGGGCTAGTAAAAAAGATATTACAAGAGTTTTTAATGCTGAAACTTTTATTATTGGGATAACATCAGGAGTTATTGGCATTTTCCTCGCCCGTCTATTTATATTTCCAACTAATTTTATTCTTTATTCTATAACTAAATTAGAAAATATTGCAATTTTAAATCCTTTTCATTCATTATTATTAATTTTAATAAGTGTTATTTTAACGATTATAAGTGGTTTTATTCCAGCTAAAATAGCTAGTAAAAAAAATTTAGTAGAAGCATTAAGAACAGAATAAAACACAATTCGACAAAATACGATAAAACTTGTCAAAAAATATTCTTGAACTATTTTCTTAACGATTGTATAGTAAAGCACATCAGAAAGGCAACAACCTTTTTGAAAAGTAAATTTCTTATGTTTTACAACCTTCTATCATACATAAAACTACCCTATTTAACAACACACTTCTTAAGAAATTTACTTGGCAACCATTTAATGGTTGTTTTTTTGGTTTACGAAAACCCCCAGTTGTACTGGGGGTTCTAAAAAGCTTTAGCGTTGCACAGAAAAACCTCCTTT
>CANRHC010000119.1 GCA_947630305.1 uncultured Bacilli bacterium | reverse complement strand
ACTATAAATGGTCTTTCATATAAAATAGCAAAAACACAAGAATGAAATGAATCAGTACAAATTAAAAAGGAATGATGTTCTAAATATAAAAACTCATTAGGACTACATAAATAAAAAGGGCTCTTTTTATCCATTAAATTAATAACTTTACAATTATTTTCCTTAGCAAATCTAATAATTTCATCTCGTCTTTCCAAATCTTGATTTCCTAAAAAATATGTTAAAATAAATTTTTCACCATTATAATTCTTAGGTTTTTCCTCAATTTTTTCCCATTCATTTTTAGTTAAAAGCATAGTAGGATCTATCAATAATTCTATATCATCTCTATTCACATTTTCCATAATTACTTTACGCGCTATATCTTCCCTTACCGAAATCCATTTAAACTTATCCTTCGATAAATTATTTTTAAGTAATTTAATAAAGTCTTCATCAAAATTATTAATACCCATACTAGCAGCATAAGCAACTTTTTTATTAACGTCAATATTTGGTAGTAAATACCAATTATTTTTTTTACAAACATCAGGATTCCAAACTTGATCAGAACCAACTACTACTTTATCAAACATCTTATTTATTTTGACAAAATGTTTTTTATTTATATAAACAATATCTAAATATTTATTAGTAAAACAAGCAATATTTTTAGTTCTATATACATCTTGTTTATTAATTTTATACTTCTTAATAAATAGACCTAAAAATTTTTTAATAAACTTTTTTATTTTACCAAAAAAGCTTTTTTTTAGCCAAACAGTTTTTACTTCACAATTAAAAGAACTTAATGCTTTAGTTAAAGCATAGTTTTGTAATCTATTCCCATAATTACTATTACCAGTCAATGTTATTATTGCAATTTTCTTCATAAACTACACTCCTCATCCAATACTTCTAATATATTGTCGTGCATTCTTTTTCCATATTTTTCTTTCGTAAATTCTTTTAAAGTTGCAATATTTAAAGTATTTTTTTCTTTATTAAGATATTCATCTTCCATTGCCTTAAATAAATTATTAACTAAATTATTTTTATCAACCACAACTCCACAATTTTTATTTATAAGTTCTGGTAAAGCACCTGACTTACTAGCAATTACTCGCTTTTTACAAACTAAAGCTTCTAAAGCAGTTAAACCAAAAGCTTCATTAACTAAAGTAGGCGTAACTTGGACATTAGAAATACTATAATATTTATATATAATATCATTACTAACATAGCCAACAAATTTAATATTAGAATTCCTTTTAGACATCATTTTTTCATAAAATGAAATATTTGACTTTGAATTGTTAGATGGTTTACCAATAATAAGTAATTTAACATTATCATATTTTTGATTTAGTAGTAAAAAGGCATCTATTAATTCAGAAATTCCTTTAAAATGAACTACTCTACCAACAAAAATAAACACAAAATCATTTTTAGCAATATTATATTTTTTTCTAATTTTATCTTTCTCATCATTAGTAACTTTTTTAGTAAACAAATTAAAATCTATACCATTGTAAACAATTATGCATTTTTTTGGACAAGCAATTCTTTCTTTCATATAATTACTAACTGCAAATATCTTATCACAATTATTAATTACCTTTGTATAATAATTTTTTTTAGGATGAAGATAATCATTATGTAAATGTAAAATTATTTTACAATCAAAATTTTGCTTTAATAATAATGTATATACTGGCTCATTTTCACATAAAATAATATCATATTTTTTATTCATTTTTTTAATTATTCTTATACCTTTATTAATATAGTATGAACCTACATGGATATTAATTTTTTTTAAAAATCGGCAACAAATATTATATATACTATTTTTACTTTGATTTTTAATATATATAAAATTTGTATATTTATATTTTTTAGCTTTCTTTTGATATTCTAAAGGTATTTCAACACTTAATACGTCTAAATTATCGTGATAAATAGCATCATTTTCTGAAATATATGATTCAATTAAAGCTTCAACTGCTCCCCCCATAACAGCTGGAATTGGTAAATGCCCTCCACTAATAATTAAAATATCTTTATGTTTTTTATTTCTACTTTCAATTAAATTATTTTTTTTCTCTTCACATTGTTTGTTATATATATATTGAGCATAAAAACTCAAATTAAATAAAATATATAAAGTTTCAGAATTATGAATGACTTCTACAAGAGTAGATATAAGATAAACAAAAAATGCAAAAGAACAAATATTAATTAACTCATTATTTTTACTATTCTTAACATTTAAATCCTTAGCTGAAACTCTAAAAATGTTAAAATATGCTAATAAACTTAATATACCACCTTCTAACAATACATTTAAAATTGTAGAATGAGCGTGATAAATTTTTAACAAATCTAATCTCACTACTGGATTTTGAACTCCAAGCCCTAAAATTGGATGTTTTATAATTTGAGATACACATCTATTCCATATTTTTGTTCTACCAGTAAATGTTAGACTTTTATGAAGAATATTTACAATTAAAACCGAAAATAAATTTTGAAATCTAAAGACAACAATTAATAAAAATAAAGAAACTGCAATAATAAATAAAAATTTAAAATTTAAAATTTTTTTAACTTTATCTTTTTTATATACAAATATTAGAAAGAAAATAACTAATAATACGCTTACTAAACAAGAAGCAGCCCATAACTTATAATACGTTAAAAATGCTATAACTGTTGTAATAATAACCATTAAAGATATTTTTTTATTTAAACAATAAGAAGCATAAATCATTATAAATAATCCAATGTTAACTAAAATAACTGAAGAATTATCATATCCAAGAAAGTAATTATTTAAATGATTTGGGTAATCAAATCCCTTAGG
>CANRHC010000118.1 GCA_947630305.1 uncultured Bacilli bacterium | reverse complement strand
GTTAATCCTATACTTGTTATTATTAATCCTATTATTCCTACTAATAATATTAAATATTTTTTATTGTTCTTTTCCATAAAATATGCCCTTTCTATCATGTCTAAATCATAACATACCCCCCCCCCTATGTGTCAAGAAAAAAGAAAACTCTTTACAGTTTTTCTTTACATTATTTCCATACTATTTAATCTTCAAATCTACAATCTACAATTAAAAATTAGTTATTTTGAACACTACTATCACCTGTTAAATAGTTAATATTGACTCCTTCTTCAACATTAAACACAAAAACATTAAACTCTAGTTTATCATCTTCGATTGACTTTGCTTCCATTTCTACTCCTGTAGCTAATAAATTTACACCCTCAAAAATTGGTGTTACTCGATATAAAACATGATTCTTTGTTTTTTTTACATAATCAGCTACTTTATTTTCAAATTCTAACATTACTTTAGCATTCATATTTCTTGTACATGTTATTAAATTTTTTGGATTAGCATTTTCGCCAGTTAATTGAAAGCCAATCAAATGACATCGGTTAAATAAATATTTGCCATCAACAAAATCATATTTAACAGTATGCCATCCACTAGGTTTAATCATACCAATACTTTCTCTTTCTTCAGTAGGCATTGTATCTAAACCAACTCTTGCAACAGCTATTCCACATCTTCCTAAACTATCAAGTTCACTATAAATTTCAAATGATTTAGTTGTATCATATTCATTATTAAAGTAAGTTTTATTATCATTAATATAAACATAAGGATGTCCATCATAAACTGGTAATTCACTAATTTGATAACTTCGAGCTTCTGTTTGCATAGAAATGTCATTTATAAATGAAGTTATATAATCTTTACTAGTAAAAATTAATAAACCAATAATTAAAATTAAAATTGTATTAAATAAATTAAATTGCTTTTTTTTCTTTCTTTTTTGCAAATAAATCACCTTCTTAAATTTCATCAAATGATTCTAATAAATCTTTATGAATTACTGTTTTAAAAATCATAATGCCACCTATTTAAATTATACTGAACAATTTTAAAAAATTCAAATTATTGTTCACTTTAATTTCTTTTTCTTTACCATAAATCCGATTATAATTATTAGAATAATTATAACTCCATACCAATAATTAATTAAAAAAGCTAATAAAGAAAATGTTAGTTTTTCTTTTAAAACAATATCAATATGATCAATTATTTCACCATTTAAAACAATATGGACAGTTCCTAATTTACTACCAACTTTTGTAAAATAATTAACTTCATTTATTCCTTCATATTGATATGTAAGATCATTTTTAGTAAAACCATTATTTAAATATTTAAACATATCTTTTTCAGCTAAAAAGACTACTTCTTTTTCTTTAGCATTTTTCGTTTTTAAAGTTAATATAATATCATCATCACTAATAACTTCATAATTTTGATAATTTTCAATAAAATAATCATAAATTAATTTAGCATCTTTAATATGACCACCAGGAATTTTTGAACCTGTCGTTACTAATAAATAATTAGTATTATTACTACTAGCAATGGTTGCAAGACATAATCCAGCTTCATCTGTAGTTCCCGTTTTTCCACCAATTAAATAATCCATATCTAAATTATAATTATTTTGATAAGCTTTAACGGTACTTGAAAAAGACAAATTATTATCAGTAGTTGTATATGTATCAGTCGCAAAAATTTCTTTTAAAGTTGGATTATTAATAGCATATTTAAAAATAGTCGCGACATCTTTAACTGTTGAATAGTGATTATCGGCATCTAATCCAGTTTCATTTACAAAATTAGTATGTTCTAAACCTAATTCTTTAGCTTTATCATTCATCATTTGAACAAAATTATCTCTACCTTCACCTACTAATCTAGTTAATGCTTGAGCAGCATCAGCACCAGATGGTAATAAAAGAGCATAAAGTAAATCACGATATGTTACATTTTCTCCAACATAAAAACCTGCTACGGAAGCATCTGCTTCAATAAGTCCTTTAAAATCATCATAAGTTAAAGTAATTTCTTCATCAATATTTGTAATATTTTCAATAGCAATAATACTAGTCATAATTTTCGTTAAAGAAGCAATTGGGACTTCTTCTTCACTATTTTTTTCATAAAGAATTGTATCTTCATCTAAATTATATAAAATTGCATTTTTAGAACTTATATCAAATGATAAAGCTTTAACATTCATAAAAGAAAATAAAAAAATGCATAAAAAAAGAATTATTTTTTTCATAATATCAGACCTTTCAATATAATAAATACTTTAGGTAAAAAAATAATTAAACCAATAATGCTGGAAAATATTGCACATACTAAAACTGCTCCAGCTGCAATATCTTTAGAAAGTTTGGCAATAGGATTTTGATTAGGACTTGCTAAATCAACTGCTTTTTCTATCGAAGTATTAAATAGTTCACCACTTATAACAATCATTATACAAATTAATATAATTAACCATTCATAATAATTAATATTTAAGATTAAACCAAATATGATAACTACTTCCATCATTAATAAATGTATTTTCATATTTTGTTCATTTTTAACAGCACTTTTAATTCCTTCTATTGCATAAGTAAAACTTTTAATTAATTTTTTAATTGCCACATTACCCCAACTTTCTAAATACTTTCTAGGGCTAGAACAATCATTTGATCTAGGGATTGTTCACGATCTTTAATTGACATAAAGGTTTCACTATATTTACTATCAACAACCGTTAAAATAACAGATGCTTCTTTTTCAAAACTATTAGCAATATGAAATAAAGCAAAGCTTTCCATTTCTTCAGCTATAATATCAATATCTTTAGGAACTCTTTTTAAAACATGTTCATTATCTGAATAAAAACCAAATTGTTCAGTACACATTACACATCCTTCATAAATTTTAAGATTATTTTCTAAAGCTTTTTTAGAAATTTCATCATTTAAATTTTTAGATGGATAAGCTAAATGAGTTGGATCGCCATTATAAGAATATGCAAAATTACCTTCAGTATAACTACTAGTTGCTAAAATTAAATC
>CANRHC010000117.1 GCA_947630305.1 uncultured Bacilli bacterium | reverse complement strand
AAAGAGAATAAGTCTTTAATAGGTGGAGCATATATTATTAAGTATGATAAGAATGGTAATATTATTTGGCAACAAAGATATGGTAATAATAGTATGGCTAGGTTTAATGATTTTGTTGTTTTGAATGATAAGATTTATGTTGTAGGAAAGAATAATGAAGATTTAGGTATTTTAGTTAGCTTTGATATGGATGGTAATTTGATTAATGAAGAGAGTTATGAGGGTGCTTCTGGTATTGGTTTTAGTGGCGTAGTAGACGATAATGAGGAATTTTTGTATGTAGTAGGTTCTAAGAATGATAAGGGGTTAATTGTTAAGTATGATATAGATACGGACTTTCGTTTAGATAGTGTTTATGAGGCAAAGGAGAAAAGTAGATTTAATAGGATTATTAGAGATAGTAATAATGAATTAGTGGTAATTGGTTTAGTAAAGACTAGTAAGAGTAATATTCATAATGGAATTATTGCGAAGTATAATACTTCTTTAGAGAAAGTAGGCGGGGTTGTGAAGAATAATGAAAATGACGAGTATTTTACAGATTTACTTTTAGAAGATAACAATTATTTAGTAGTTGGTTATTCATTATATGACGATAATTATTTAGGTAAGTTTACTTTGTATAGTGATGCTTTAAAGGAATTGGGTGTTAGTTAGAGTAAGGCATAAAATAAAATTTCCACAGGAGTTGTGGATTTTTTTGTTTTGGGTGTTACTGGTCTTGTAGCCAATAGTTGAATAGACTTCACTAGTTGTATAATTTAATTAGAGTAAGCTAGCAGTTAGCTAGCCAAATATTTTAATCAACATAGCAGCAATGTAATACTATCTTAGTATTAAATTGAATTATATGTAGATAATAATTGTAGGTGATGTTCTTCGTGAATAAGTTAAAAAGTAGTCCAATATATATATATATATATAGCTGTTGAAAAAATAACGGGGTTTGGTAGTTTAATCTATAACATAATCAAAGTAAAACCAAAAGCACTTGGTTCTTTTTTGCGTTCATATAATCATAATACTAATTTAAATTTTAACATTATAAATATATTAAAAGGATGTGAAGTATTATGAGTAATAGAAAACAAAAGTTAATAATTATAGGTGCACTATGTTTAGTTGTAACCTTACTATCTGTAGGTTACGCAGTTTTATCAGCTAACTTAAGGATTAATGGTACTGCTAAAGTATCAGGTGAAAAATGGAGCGTTGAGTTTGTAGAAAAGCAGGCAAAAACTATTCCAAAGGGAAAAGCTACTTGTGATATAGGTACAATTCAAAATACTTCAGTAACAAACCTATTAGCTAAAGTGAAAGTCCCAGGAGACAGTTGTACATTTACTATACCAGTAGAAAATACTGGAACTTTAGATGCCAGTTTAGTCGATGTTACTAATAAGGGTTTAGCTTTGTCATATAGTGGTGACCAAGGGGATATAGATATAATAAGTAGTTATATAACTTATGATGTAAGATATGGTAGTGTTGAGATAGATAATAATACAGCATTTGATAATATCGACATTCTAGAACCAGGAGAAAGAGAAACTATTACTCTAAAAGTAGAATTTAAAGAAGAAGCCACACAAATACCAAATGAGGTAGTAACAATAACAGGATTAGATAGAACATTTAATTTTGAAAATAAAGTAGGTTCAAGTAGTGTTAGTCCAACACCTGAAACAACACCAGTTTATCATGATACAAGTGGAGCTAATCAACCTGTACTTAGTGATAATATGATACCTGTAGTATATGACGAAACAAGAAAAGAATGGGTTAAACAAGATTTAGATAAAAGTTATGATTATTCACAACAAGTATGGGCAAATGCTGTAACTGTAGTTGAAGATGGAACTCAAACAAGAAGTTATTATAAGAAAGCCAAAGCTGGAACTGTTATATCAATGAATGATATAAACACTATGTGGGTATGGATACCAAGATATTCATATACTATAAAAAGTGAAGACGGAATTAATTATTATGGTAAAGCTAGTTCTGATAATGAGAGCCCAACCCAAGCTTTGCCAGGCGAGATAGATGTTAAGTTTATTCCAGTAAGTCAAAAAGATAGTGAAGGTAGTGCACAATACACAGAAGGAGAGGCAAGTGGATGGTTTACACCACCAGGATTTACTTTTGGAGACAAAGATTTATCAGGAATATGGATAGGAAAGTTTGAAACAAGTAATGTGGAAAAATGTATTCCAAATGATTTGGATTTGGATATAGGATGTGATAGTCAAACGCTACTTGCGCAAATTAAACCAAATGTTGTGAACTGGACTGGAATAAGATTATCTACTATGGAATTGGTATCAATGCAATTAACTAAAGTTAACAATATTTATGGCTTTGATCAAAAATCGTATGACAGTCATGTATCAAAAAATAGTGAATGGGCACTTATGTCATATTTAACTCAGAGTAAATATGGAAAATATGGAAATTCTCTATATTCAGGAGAAAATAAACAAGTGTACATGAATAATTACAATGGCTTTGTAACTGGATGTTCTTCTGGAAAAGCAACTGTAGAAAGTTCTGATATATGCCTATATAAATATAATGATTTAAAAAATCAGGGTCTAGGAACAGGCTATGCTGGAGCAGGTGCTTCAACAACTGGAAATGTTTATGGTATTTTTGATTTAAATGGAGGTGCTTGGGAAGATGTTATGGCTGTTTTAGCAAACCCAGATAGATATACTGGACAAAATGAAGAAATAAATTCTGGCTATTCAGGAAAATTAGAAAATGGTAATATGTTTCAAGGGCGAGACTGGCAAGACGATAAATATTATGATTTATATTCTACAACTTCTTTAGAAACTGCATGTACCATTTATGGGAATAAAGAAAGCCCATGCAAAGGACATGCTTTAGGTGAGGTGGCAAGATGGTATGGAGATTGGGGAGCAGCAATTCATGCTATGTTTACAGTTCGTGGTGCTGCTCATGGTGATGGACTTGGTGCTGGTGTTTTTTGTAGCTCAGGTGGTTATGGCGGCTCTATGTCTTATGCTTTTCGCATTGTCCTAACCCCCAATAATTGATTTATAAACATTAATTGCAGGTGATATATTTATGAACAAGTTAAAAAATAGGTGCAATATATATATATATATATATATATATATATATATA
>CANRHC010000116.1 GCA_947630305.1 uncultured Bacilli bacterium | reverse complement strand
AACACGTAACGCTGGGGGTTATCCCCCTAGTTATATGTTTTGGGGTGAAAATGCAATTGGTGAAAGACACGATATTTACGGTGAAAGTGAAAAAGAAGTTATTGATTATGTTTACTCAAAATTAAGCGTTACAGATAAAGAAAACTATACTGTAATGGCTCATTTTCTAGAAGATACACCTACTAAGGTAATTGAAGAATAAAGGAGGTTTTAAATGATGTTTAATCTATGGTTAGATAACCAAATGTTTAAACCTAAAATACCAATAAATAATCTTGAAAAGGTTAACAAGCATGAAGATGAAATTAAGAAATTAGGTGGTAAGCTTTCTGATTTACCTAGAATATATTCTGCGGGTCAAACAATAGTTACTTTTCCTAACGGTTACGGAATAAGTTTTATTAAGCATGGTTATTCCTACGGTTTAGAAGCGGCGATTATAACTTATCAAGGCGAGGACTGGGAACTTTGCTATGATACCCCGATAACAGATGATGTTATCGGTTGGATGGATGATAAAGATATTATAGAACTTCTAGAACAAGTTTCTAAACTACCAAATAGAAAAGAAGAGGACACTAAGTGATATTAAGCGATAAGACAATAAAAAAATTAGTAGAAGAACAAGGTTTAATAACACCGTTTGATGAAGAAAACCTTTCATCAAACAGTTATGACTTAACTCTAGCTGAAGATCAAGAAAATTTTGAATTAATGCCGGGTGAATCCACTCTAGTTGTTACTAGAGAAACAGTTAATCTACCAGCTAATGTAGTAGCTAAAACCGTTTCTAAAAGCTCTTTTGCTCGGTGTGGTGTTTCTGTAGGTGATATAGGCGGCTGGGTGGATGCCGGCTACAACGGGCAGTTAACTCTATTAGCGGTTAATCTAGGTGATTCAGCTTTTAACTTAAGAAGAATTAACCAAATTTGCCAAATTGTTTTTCTAGAGGCTGATAGCGAAGCTGAAAAAACCTACGACGGGCATTATCAAAACAGTGTTGGTTTAAGACCGGCTTGGTTTAAGAAGATCCTCGGTAAAGATAGTATTGAAGATAAGTTAGTTGATCCTGAATATTTTAATAAACGTACAGACTTCTAACACTTAAAGAGGGGTAACAAGATGAAAGTTAGTGTTGGGGGGAATAGGCAGGCTAAATACTGGAAAAAAACTGAACTTAGTTTTTCTGAATTGTTTAACAAGGTTAGTAAACCGATTGTAACAAGTGAAACTTTCAAGACTTATCTTTCTTTAAGCAAAGATGAACAAGATGAGATTAAAGATGTAGGCGGTTTTGTAGGTGGTGAATTAAGAAACGGCTCAAGAAAGAAGGAAAACGTTTTGAATCGTTCCCTTCTTGCTTTAGATGCTGATAATGTGGGGTGTTCAGAAAATCTTGAGGGGCTTTTAGACAAACTGAACAGGAGTAATATTGAGTTCATTATTTATACTACGAGAAAACACACAAGCGTTTCTCCCCGTATAAGAATATTAATACCCTTTAAAGAACCAATTAATCCTGAAGCTTATGAACCAATAGCAAGAAAAGTTTGTTATGAACTCGGTATGGACTATTTTGACCCGACAACGGTTGATATTAATAGACTGATGTTTTTCCCCTCGGTTAGTTCAGATATGCAACAGGAATTTTTCTCTACAAGAAACCTGATTGAAGCCCAACCGCTAGATGGTATGGCTTATTTAAACAGCCGTTATACCAATTGGCACGATCAAACAGAGTGGAATCGGTTTCCTAATGAAGAAGAAAATATCCAAAGAGATGTATCTGTTCAACAAGACCCCCTAACTAAAGAAGGTGTGATTGGTAAATTCTGTGAATCCTACACTATTCAAGAAGCTATAGATAAGTTTTTACCTTCAATCTATGAACGTGTTACGGATGATAGATACACGTATTTAAAAGGCTCTACAGCCGGCGGTGCTGTTGTTTATGATGATAAATTTTTATATTCACACCACGCAACAGACCCTGTTAATACTGGACACGTTTGTAACGCTTTTGACTTAGTACGAATACATAAATTCGGTGATACTAAGAAAAGTGTAAAAGAAATGATGGCTTTTGCCGCTAAAGATGACAAGGTTCAAGAACTAACAATAGATGAAGATTTTAAAGACTTTATCGGGCTTGTTGAAGAAGATAACGATACTCAAGAAGAAATGCCTGAAGATGATCAAGCGGCTTTAAGAAATATTTTTGAAAAGTTATCAAAGAATGATAAGGGCGAAACAGAAAGTACTATTGACAATATGCTACTGGTATTAAACAACGACCCGTTATTAAAAGAGTTCTACAACGATATTTTTAATGACTGGGTAGTCGTAACGGGTAAATTACCTTGGATTAGTAATGAAATAGATGAATACCCCCGCAGCTGGACGGATACGGATGATAGCGGGCTTCAGTGGTATTTTGAAAAATACTACAAGATAACAGGGGAGAGAAAAATAATGAACGCCCTTAATATCTGTTTTCACGACCGCTCTTTTCATCCGGTTAGAGATTATTTTGAAAGTCTAGAGTGGGATGGTAAACCGAGGGTTGAAACGCTCTTAATTGATTACTTTGGGGCTGAAGATAATATCTATTCACGAGAGGTTATAAGAAAAGCCTTAACAGCCGCTGTTACTCGTATTTATAAACCAGGAACAAAATTTGACAATATGCCTATTATCGTTGGTTCTCAAGGAATAGGAAAATCAACATTTTTAGCTACTTTAGGGCGTGATTGGTTTTCTGATAGCTTAACCGAGTTTACTGGTAAAGATGCTATGGAACTCTTAAACGGTAATTTAATCATTGAAATAGGCGAATTAAACGGTTTTAGAAAAGCTGAAATGGATGCTATTAAACAGTTTTTAAGTAAACAAGTTGATGAATACCGGGCGGCTTATGCAAGAAGAAAAGAAGCCCACAAAAGACAATGTATA
Source organism: uncultured Bacilli bacterium (assembly GCA_947630305.1). GTDB lineage: Bacteria > Bacillota_I > Bacilli_A > RF39 > UBA660 > Ventrenecus. The sequence goes on along the minus strand of CANRHC010000116.1, from coordinate 305 downwards.
TTCTTTGGTACTACGAATGAGTCAACGTTTCTTAGAGATTTAACCGGTAATAGAAGATTCTTACCCGTTCAAACTTATCCTGAAAATGTTACTAAAAGTATTTGGGATGATCTACCAGCTGAGGTTGATCAGATATGGGCTGAGGCTTACGTTTTATACCTCTTAGGTGAAGATTTAAGGTTATCACCTGAAGCTGAAAAACTAGCTAAAGCTGAACAAGAAAGCCGGCTAGAAGAAGATCCTAGAAAAGATATGATTATTGATTTTATCTTAAAGAAAGTACCTAAAGACTGGGAAGATAGAAC
>CANRHC010000115.1 GCA_947630305.1 uncultured Bacilli bacterium | reverse complement strand
GGTTCAAATATTAATTCTGTTACTTCTGCTGCTGAAGAAGCTTCTCAAGCTGTCGATAAACTTGGAGATGAGAGTCAAGAAACCGGTAATCAGCTTTCAGGAATAGCTGATAAAATCGGTGGAATTACTGCAGCAATAGGTGGTGTTGTTGCAACTTACGCCAGTATTGAAGGAGTTAAAAAAGCTTTAGACTGGTCAGATTCAATTTCACAAACAACGTCAAGACTTAATCTTGTCAATCAATCATTTAATGAAATAAACGGATCACAACAAACCACCGCAGAACTTCAGGACAAAATATTTCAAGCAGCTCAGGCTTCAAGAGGTTCTTATTCTAGCTTACAAAATTTAGTAGCTTCTTTAGGTAATAATGCAAAGGACGCTTTTTCTAATACAGATGAAATGGTTAAGTTTGCTACTAACCTTAATAAAACATTTGCTATTAGTGGTGCCTCAAGCGAAGAAATGGCTAATGCCACATTGCAATTAACACAAGGTTTAGCAGCCGGAGCTTTAAGAGGTGATGAACTTAACTCTGTTTTAGAAAATGCACCTGAATTAATAAATGTTATTGCCAATTCAATGGGCGTTCCCAGAGGTGAAATCAGAGACTTAGCAGCTGAAGGTCAGATTACAGCAGAAGTCGTTAAAAATGCGCTGATAAATTCTAGTGATGAAATTAATGCCAAATTTCAAAGCATGGATGTTACCTTTAGCCAGCTTTGGACTCAGTTTGCTAATGTTGCTCAACATTCTTTTCAACCAGTCGCTCAGGAATTAAGTAAATTAGCTAATTCCGGAGAGTTTCAGGGGTCGCTTGAAGTCTTAGAAGATACTATTGCTAATTTAGCACCTACTATTGCAGATATTGTTAGTAAAATAGCCAGTATTGCTCCAAAAGGCTTAGACCTATTTGTTAATGGGTTAAAGTGGGTTCTCGATAATGCTGGGGCAGTTTCAGCTGGAATAATAGCTATTAGTGCTGCTACTAAAGCAATTAAATTCGGAGACGAGCATAGTGAAGAAATAGGTAAGTTTGTTGAAGGATTAAAGAAAAAACTTCAAAGTAGTTCTGAAACTTTTAATACCTGGGGGCAACAAGCAACAACAGCAACCAGTAATTTAGCAGCTGGTTTTACAAAGATTATTCCAGATAGTTTAATTGCAAAAACTAATCAAGCTAAAACAGGCCTCCTTAATATGGCGACTACAGCTTCAACTGCTGTAACGTCTAAATTTAATGTTTTAACTTCTGGTATTAGTAATTTTGCAAGTTCTATTGTTGGATCAATAACTAATACAAAACTATTTACTAAAGTCTTATCTCCAATGGGAAATATACTCGGTAGTGCAGCAAGCGGAATGCTTGCTTTATTAAAACCGTTATTATCCTTTGGAGGTGTCGCAGGAATAGTTGTAGCTGGAGTCGGATTAGTTGCAGCTGCTTTAGGAGCATTTAATCAGGGTGGTAATTTATCAGCCGGGATTAATTCGTTTTTTACTAATTTTACTAAGAGTGCTTCAGACTTTGGAGTTATGGCAGTTAAAGCTATTAATACATTCTCTGCCAAAATTCCTGAAGTTTTACCAGAATTAATCCAACGTGGGATTGAACTGGTTAACAGTTTAATTAGAGGTATTTCAACCGCTCTTCCAACAATAATGCAAACAGCGGTAAGTATTTTATCAGCACTGGTTCAAGGAATCGCTAATAACCTGCCTTTAATCGTTCAAGGTGGGATCGACTTTTTAAGCGGTTTAATCAATGCTATTTCTACTAACTTACCAATGTTAATGCAGTCTGGGATAGATATAATCTCGCAATTATTATCTTCTATAACTGCTAATTTACCAAGAATAATAGATGCCGGTGTTCAGGCTTTAAATAACTTAATTAGTGGAATAGTTGCTAATTTACCAATAATTATTCAAACAGGACTTCAGTTAATACTTGCCTTAATTAATGGGCTAGTCCAAAACCTGCCTCAAATAATAGAAGCAGGGATAACCTTAGTTACTTCCCTTGTAGATGGTCTTTTACAAGCCGCTCCTGCTATTTTAAGTGGAGCTTGGCAGATTATAACAACTTTAGGTCAAGCCTTATGGGATAACAGAGTAGCTATTTGGAACACTTTAGTAGAGCTGGGTTCTAATATTGTTGAAGGAATTAAACAAGGTTTAATAGCTGCTTGGAATGGAATAACCGGTTGGATCGGTGAGAAATTTAACGGTCTGATCGATTGGGTTAAATCCATTTTTGGTATTGCTTCACCTTCAACTGTTTTTGCAGATATTGGATCTAATTTATTACAAGGTTTTTGGGACGGTCTTAAATCAATCTGGGACGGTTTATCTGGCTGGCTTGGTGGAATCTGGGATAGTATAACTAGTCTTTTTAGTGGCGGTGGAGATCAAAATGAATCTGTTGTTGATTACACAGCTACTATTGAAACTACTAAAGCTCAAATACAGGAACTCCAGAATGTAGTAAGTCAAGGCTTTAGTAATATCCTAAGTCAGATCCAAGCAATAATGACTCAGATTTCAGTTCAGACAACAGCCCAGTTTGGAGCTATGACGGGAGTTGTTTTAGGTCAAGTCAATCAAATGGTTGTTCAGACCGGAGCTGAAATTTTAGGTATTACGGGTTCTTTTAGTAATGTCTTTACTTCCTTAATTGCTATTACCAATAACGCTTTAATTAGTATGAAAGCCCAGACATTAATTCAGGTAGCAGATATGATTGTTCAAATGAGCAATACTGCTACAGGTATTAATACGGTATTTCTTACTGCTTTTAGCTTAATGTCTGTCGGGACAATTCAGATTTTAGATAATCTGAATAAAGGAAGTATAGCAGTCTTAGAATCTCTATCTAAGAGCGCAGCTGCAATAATGGAAGTCACTCGAGCTAATTTGATTAATATAGTAACCAACATGAGTGCTTCTGTTATAAACTCCTATATTTATCTTAGAACTCAGGCTATTAACCTTATTAGTGCTATGTCCTCAGGGCTTATTTCTATTTATCAATCTTTGGTAAGTAGCATTATTACCCTGATGACTCAAATGTGTAATTCGATAATTACACTGGTTCAGAATTTAGTTAGAACTCTAAATAATACAATTGGAACGCTACCTGCTACCTTTAGATCAGTCGGACAGCAAATGATGGATTCATTAAGAGCTGGGATTGATTCAAGTAAGAGCGGCGTAGTAAGTACCACTGCTTCTTTAGTTCAACAGCTTAAGAGTACCTTTGAAGGCGGCCTTGGTATCCACTCTCCTTCAGACTATATGATTTGGGTAGGCCAGATGATGCTTGCTGGTTTAATCCAAGGAATGTCTGGAGCTCAAGTACAATCATTTATTGAGAG
>CANRHC010000114.1 GCA_947630305.1 uncultured Bacilli bacterium | reverse complement strand
AGATGATTAGTAAATGATTAAACTAATCATCCTGTCTGTGGCTTTTGTATTCAGTCTGCAATTTTTCTCGATAATCTACCATAAAAAATCCCTCCCCGAATTTCGTTTTCCAAACCAAATAGGGGGGAGGGGATTTTACGGAGTATTTGCAAGCGGGCAGGATATTAGAAAATAAATCTGAACCTCTGGGCGAGTCTGTTCTGTTTAGAATCCATATTTCTCTTCTCTTTTTTTGAAGGCTTCACGTCCTCCTTCAAGGATTTCAGTAATATGCTCTCTTATTCCCATACTAAACAGAACACCTTTAGCTGTTTCTTGTTTAGAAAATGTATGCTCTAAGGCTCCGTTAACATACTCAAATCGACAAGATTCATTATTCCTATTTTCATCTTGTCCTCTTTGATTTGCAACAATAATATTCTCACTATCAGCACCAACAACAATATTGGGATTATGGGTAACAATGATTAACTGCCTATTCTCCTTTCTCTTTCTAATAAACTGCACTAAGTCATTATAAATAGATCGGTTGTCCAAATTATCTTCTGGTTGATCTATTAAGATAGGGCAATTCGCTTCGCTAAGTTCAATAAGAAGTTTTAGAACTGCAAGATTAGCTTTACCTGGCGACATTTTAGCCATCTCGTCACCACCAATGCTTAATTCCCAATAATCAAAGAATTCATCTCTAAATAATGTCTTTATGCTATCTTTAGGTTCTTTATACTTACGATAGGTGGCATTCCCTTGAATAATTAAATCAAAAATAAGTTTAATCTCATTAAAGTGATTTGTAAAATCAACATCAGGTAAACTATTATTATCCCGTTCAGATAATAGATCAAATTGACTGAAATCAGTTGACCTTTGATTGAAAAATTCTAAAAAATTATTTCTAAATCGATTATAATAAAATTTAATAGATCCTGTTAGGCAAATATCTGCTATGGATGCCGCTTTTGCATTTAACACTTCAATAATTCGTCTATATTCAGAATAAGCATCTTCATATCCTTTTAAGAATTTGCTTTTCTCGTTATCTCTTAATTCCTCTAAGGTCTTAATTTGATCTTCAATGTTACTTATGCGCAATAGTTTGGTTCTTTCGCGTTTAATCTCCTCTTCAATAGAAATTATTTGCTCCCGATTTTGGAGTTTTGCCTTAATGGGGGACAGTTGTGCCTCAATCTCTTTATTTATTTCATCAATCCTAGAGCTAAATTTACTTTTTCTCTGTTCTCCAACTGTTTTAAGAGATTCGATTTCTTGTTGAAATCCAATTATTTTAGAACTGATTGCCGAAAATATATTATTAAAATATTGAGTTTTGGATATTTCTGTCGCTACTTTTAATCGAGAATTTATGTTCGCTATTAAAGAGTCAAGCCCTGTAAAAACACTATCTAAACTTGCATATTCAGAATTTATATTAGCTTGTATAGCCTGTGTTTTATCACTCCTTTTAGTTAACGTATTATACTTTATCAATTCTGCATCTACCACAGAATTCCCCTTCAGAACTTCAATAGACGTATTTAAATGGGCAATTTGATTGTTAATACCTAAAACATCCCCAATATCTTTTTTCTGTTGTTTTAATACATCAATCTGATCTTGAATCTTAAAATATTCATCAATAGCATTGTCTCTGACATTATCAAGTTCTTTAACTTTTTGTATAAACTCATCATAATGTAGCTTGCTTTCATTGTCCTGTAGAAGAATATCTCGAATAAATTTGCCTAATTCTTTTCTGGAATTACTCTGTATATTAGAGGTCAAATTAATAATATATGATTGTGGGATATATACAAATTGTCGGCTTCTCGCCGTGGTATTATCGTTATATTTATATTGCACATTATCCTCCCATTCTACGATAAAATCGAAGCTTTCCGTCCCTCTAAAATTATAGCTATCAACTACCGTTTGAGAAACCTCCTTTTGTTCTTGTTTGCAGGCATATTTATAATCTATTGCATTTGCTATATAATGGAGTAATAAAGATTTTCCTGATGATTTTCCACCAATGATAGTATTTAAATCTGGATTTAAATATATCTTTTGGGGAGTAAAATCAGAGTGCCCTGTGAATTGTACGGATTTAATAACCCTATCTAGCCTTTTATTATTGGGGTTATCTCGTTGAATTTTTCGTCTCAATTCTGGTTCAAAGATTACCTGCCTAAGCCCTTCAAACGTAGGACTTGCTTTCAACCAAGTAAAACAATGCCCTAATTCTTTCGGTGTAGTATTAATTTTATTGGCAGCAAATCGATGTGCATCACTGCAATGTAATAATCTACTATTTACACCTTGCGCTTTAAATGAGGCTATTCCTTTATTGGCCTCTTCCGCAGAGGGAGAGGCACTAAAAATAAAATGAACATCGTTAATAATCGTCTTTTTATCAGCAATTGATCCATCCCATCTAAATTGTTCCCATTCAGTTTTGCCTATGGCCTTAAAATATTTTCCATCTAGATAAGTATTAGGCTCAGCTCCTTCTCCTAACAACTCTTTAATTTTAGAAATTTCAAAATTTATGTTATTAAATCCGATTTCGAGCGGATTACAACTTCCTCGTTTCTCTATTGGAGTTGAATCATAGATGTGTTTCCCGAAATCTAATAATGATTCTTTTGTAACAACTCCACCCCAAGAATAACCGTCAGTATATTCGGAATTAAGATTTGCTTTCCCTCGTAATCCAGCAAGAAAATGGCATTCTATAACTTCAACAGGTAATTGAGAGATGTCCGCAAAAATAATATGATAATTAATACGATTAAGTTTATCATTCCCTACAAATTCTTTAATCCGAACCTCAATAACAGGCAGAATCAATTCAATATTTTGCAGTCTTCCTTCTTTTTTATATTCTAGAACCTTTTTGTAGCCATCCAGAAATAAATAGTCATTAATTCCTATAACTTTTATTTCTTGGGGTAAATTCTCTAGTTCTGATAGGAATTTACTCCAAACCTCGTCTGTATCGCCACCGTAATCGGAACACAATGATGATGGGGTATGTATATGAAGATCCCATTTTTTCCATTCAGAACCTCTAAGTCTATAAGTTTCCATAAACGTGAAATAAAACTCTATTATACAAATATATGGATTTTTTTAAGACAAAAAAGACCAATAGTATATTTAATTGCAATAAATGGTAAGATGTATTTTATTGATTGGCTACGTAAGGGGCATGTATCTAAAACTCAAAACCGCTGAAATCCTCTTTATCCTGTTCTATTACCTCCCGATACTGGTCTTGCATATCGAGCACCTTTATTAAGTAGGCCAACGATACCTTTTCGGGTAGGTTCTTGCATCGTTTATCGAGTTGGTAGGTTATGCTTATTGGCTCTGTTCTCGATAAGCCTATTGCATTATACTTGG
>CANRHC010000113.1 GCA_947630305.1 uncultured Bacilli bacterium | reverse complement strand
TCTAGTTTTATATCTTTAGAAATAATAAACCTGATAGAACAGAATAAAGACTTTCACGCTTTAGTTTGTAGGCAGATTGATAAAGATTTAAGAGATACCGTATTTAATCAATTAATATGGGCTATTGATAAGTTAGGTTTAACTGAAGATTATAAATATACTTTTAAACCTTTAGAGATAACTAAGAAGTCAACAGGACAAAAGATATACTTTACAGGGCTTTCAGATCCTACTTCAGTAAAGAGTTTCACGCCTACTTTTGGTTATGTCGCTTTATTATGGTTTGAAGAATTAGATCAAATAAGAGGAGATGAAACAGTACGTAAAGTACAACAATCTATAGTCCGTGGTGGTAATGACTTCTTTATTTTTAAATCATTTAATCCGCCTCGTTCTAAAAACAATTGGGCTAATCTATACGTTCAGGAACCTAAAGAAAGTATGAATGTTTACTTTTCTACTTACTTAGATGTTCCTAAAGAATGGTTAGGTGAACCTTTTATTGAAGAAGCTGAATACCTGAAAGAAATAAATCCTGAAGCCTATAAGAATGAATACTTAGGTGAAGCTAATGGTTCAGGCGGTAATGTATTACCTAACTTAGTAACACGTGAAATATCTGATGAAGAAATATCTCATTTTGATAATATCGTTAATGGGCTGGATTTTGGCTGGGTTCATCCTTCTTTCTTTATCAGGGCGCAATATGATGTAGCACAACAGCGGATTATTGTGTTTGATGAAATATGTAAATCTTATTTACCTAATGAAAAGTTAGCTGAAGAAATAAAGAAACATGGTATAGGAGCTAAAGATCCTATTGTTTGTGATAGTGCTGAACCTAAGAGTATTAGAAATTTACAAGATCAAGATTTAAGAGCGGTACCAGCTAAAAAAGGACCTGGTTCAGTTGATTATGGTATTAAGTGGCTGGCTAGTCAAATTGAAATAGTAGTTGATCCTAGAAGAACTCCAATGTTTTATAAACAGGCTATTAACTATGAATATGAAAGAGATAAAGAAGGTAATGTTACAAGTTTATTACCTTCAATAGATGATGATGGTATAGCCGCTTTAAGGTACGCTTTAGAACGGTTCTTTGTTAGAAAACGTTCAGGGACTTATGCGCTATAGGTTAAATGATTATGGAATTAGAACAAGTAAAGAAATTAATTAATGAAGCTGAAAGTTCTACTACTTATAAGAAATATGTAAAGAGGGGTAGAAAAGCTGAACGCTATGCTGAATGTAAGAACGATATTCTAAGAAAAAGAAGGGGTGGTAGAAAAACAGATATATTTAAAACCGCTAATCATAGAATAGCTTCACCGTTCTTCAAGAATATGTTAATGCAGAAAAGCTCCTATATATTTGGTTTTCCTGTTGATATAGATGTTGGTGATGAAAACATTAATGAACAGATAAATGAAATTCTAGGTTCACAATGGGGGAAAAATCTTAAGAAACTATGTGATATTGTTTCTATGTGGGGTGATGGCTGGATTCAGTATTGGATAGATGAAGAAGGTAACTTCAAGTATGGGGTTATAACTCATTCTGAAGATGTTCTAGCTGGTTGGGGCGGTTTACTTGATGAACAGCTTATATACTCAATTAAAAGAGCTACTAATTGGATAGATCCTGAAACAGCTGAAAGATGGAATTTATATGAGCTATGGACTGAAGATAAATGTTCTTTCTACAGATATCCTGCTACTGGTGAACTGAATGATCTAGAAGAAGAACTACAGCCTATTTCATTTAACGCTAATACTAATGAGTTTCAAGAAGAAAACTTTATTGTTCATGATTATGAAGAAGTACCCTTTATTTACTTCAGAAATAATTCAATGGCTTTAAGTGATTTAGTAGGTGTTAAAGAAAGTATTGATGCCTATGATGAAGCTAGAAGTTCTTTAGCTGATGATATTCAGGATTGTGATGAAACAATATTTGTATTAAGTAATAACGGTGGGCAAGACGCTAAAGAATTTTGGGATAATGTAACTAAGAATAGGCTGGTTAATTTAGTTAGTGATCCTTTAGATGGTGATACTGGTAAATCAGATTTAAAGCTACTTTCTATTGAACCGCCTATAGCCGCTAAACAATTAAGTATGGCTACTAATAAAGATGATATACAAGATTTAGGCGGTATTGTTGATCCTTCACCTGAAGCTATAGGTAATGCTTCAGGTGAAGCTATAAAACATTCTTACAATATTCTAGAGCTTAAAGCGTGCCAATTAGAAGATGAATTTAGAATAGGTATTAATAGACTGGTTGAAGCTATCTGTAAGTATTTAGGTTATGAAATACCTAGAGGACAAAAGATCAAACAGACTTGGAAAAGAACCAGGATAAATAATGATACTGAACTTATTAACAATGTAGCCGCTTCAGTTAACATTCTTTCACAAGATACCTTACTTAAAAATCATCCGTGGGCTGAAGATGATGAACTTGAAAAGCTGGCTAAAGAAAAGCTTGAAAGAAGAAATGAAGCTTTAGTTCAAGCTCAACAGAATTTAATAGATAACATGAATCCTTTTAACAATGGCAGACAAGAACAAACAAGCGGAGTATTGGGAACAACGCTTCAGACTTCTAGAAGAAGTGAAGAAGAAGAAAGCTGATGAATATGTAGCTGTAGTTGAAGAACAGTTCAATAAAGCTAAAGCTACTATTGATGATAAGATAGATAGGTTTATCAGGCGTTATTCTGAAAATGATAAATTAACTATGGCTGAAGCTACTAAATATCTAACTGAAGGTGAATTTAAAGATTTTAAAATGTCTTTAGAAGAATATATCAGGTTAGGACAAGAAAACGCTGTTAAATATTCAGCTGATGTAGCTAGAGATTTGGAAAGAGCTTCTTTAGAATATCGTATTACTAGACTAGCGGCTTTAGAAACTGAACTTGAAGCTGAAATAGCTTCTATTTATGGTGTGGCTGAAGAAGTTACTTATCAGGGTTTAGGTGAAATGTACCAGGAGCTTTATGGTAGAACCGCTTTTGAAATATTCAAGGGTATTGGTTTTATGGATGTTTCTTTTGCTATTCCTGATATGGCTTTAATTGATTCAGTTATTAGGGCTCCCTGGAGTAAAGATGGCTTAACCTTTTCTATGCACTTATGGATAGATCAAACAACTTTTATTAGTGATCTAACAGATTTACTAACACAACAGTTCATGAATGGTTCAGGCTATCAGAAAGCTACTAGAGAACTTCAGGCTATGTATGGGCGTCCTCTTTCTGAATGTAAAAGAGTAATTTATACTGAATCAGCTTTCTTTCAGGGTAAAGCTCAAACAGATTGTTACAAACAACTAGGTGTTGAAAAGTACCAGTTCTTCAGTGAACTGAATACTAAAGTTTGTCCTATATGTGGAAAACTAGATACTAAAGTTTTTAATATGAGTGAACGCCGTCCTGGTGTTAACGCTATACCAATGCATCCTAACTGCCGCTGTGTTGAAGCACCGTATATTAATCAGGATAATCAGCCTGGTTTTAGATCGGGTAGAAATGAAGAAGGTAAATCTGTAGAATTTCCTGAAAATATAACTTATGAAGAATGGTATGAACAAGTTGGTAGAACACT
>CANRHC010000112.1 GCA_947630305.1 uncultured Bacilli bacterium | reverse complement strand
AAATGAAGTAAAAGAATATAATTTATTAGTATATATGGATGAAGAAACACCATTAAGGGAAGATACTCAAAATGCAATTTGGAAAGGGAAAATAACCTTAAGTGCAGAATATAAATATGATCAATTTGCCAATGCAGGAACGTTAAGAACAATTTCTTCTTCTGATACAAAAGGAATGTGGAAATATAAAAGCAAATTAACTAAACTAGTAATTGAAACAAATAAAAATGAGAAACAAGCCGGAGAAGGAGAAGTAGTATATGGTCCATTTGATGAAAGTAGTACAGGTGATAGTGCTATTCAAAGTTATGTAGTATGTGAAACGGGAGATACCAATTGTGTCGGATATTTACAAGGAGATGGAGGAGTAAAATTAAATAGTGATAGTTCACGTTTATTTGCCAATTTTACAAAAGTAACCGAAATAGAAGGAATAGAAAACTTAGATACGAGTAGTGTAACGGATATGCAGTATATGTTTTATGGAGTGAGCAGTCTGCAAGAATTAGATTTAAGTAGTTTTGATACAAGCAATGTAATCTACATGAGTTATATGTTTGAAGATTGTAGTCAATTACAAGAATTAGATTTAAGTACATTTGATACCAGTAGTGTAACAGATATGAGTTCTATGTTTGAATACTGTAGTCAATTACAAGAATTAGATTTAAGTACATTTGATACCAGTAGTGTAGAAAATATGGATTCTATGTTTTCTTCTATGAGCAACTTACAAACTTTAATTTTTGGAGATACATTTGTTACCAGTGGTGTAACAACAATGAAAAGTATGTTTTATGGAGTGAGCAGTCTACAAGAATTAAATTTAAGCAATTTTGATACCAGTAGTGTAGAAAATATGTCTGGTATGTTTCAAAAAATGAGTCAATTACAAGAATTGGATTTAAGCAATTTTGATACAAGTAGTGTAGCAAATATGAGACTTATGTTTTCCTCTATGAGCAACTTACAAACATTAACTTTTGGAGACAATTTTGATACGAGTAGTGTAGAAAATATGAGTGCTATGTTTCAAGATTGTAGTAACTTACAATCCTTAGATTTAAGTCATTTTGATACAAGGAGTGTAACAACTATGTACTATATGTTTTTCGGATGTAGTAAATTACAAAGTATTATTTATAGTCCAAATTTTATTCATAAAGCTGAAGCTAATACAAGTGGTATGTTTTATAATTGCCAAGCCAATACACCAGATCCTAATATTATTCCATCTTGGGAAGGAGTAAGTTTTAAGTTTTGAATAGTAACATTAATTTTTACGCATTATAACAATGAGGGATATTATGACTTTATTGTTTATCTGTGTAAAAATTTTTTTAGCGCGTATTTTAGATGTATCTATTTCTACTTTAAGACAGATTGTTATGTTAAAAGGTAAATTATTGATTAGCACTATATTAGCTTTTATTGAAGTTTTTATATGGTTTATTGTAGCGCGTGAAGCTTTAACTATGAATATTAATAATTTACTAATTCCTATTTTTTATTCTTTAGGTTATGCAACTGGTACTTTACTTGGTTCTTTTTTGGCTAAGTTATTGGTGAAAGCAGAGGTTTTAATCCAAGTAATTGTTAATGATGAAAAAATTATTAAAGCTTTAAAATTAAGAGGATATGAAGTAAGTGTAATGACATTAGATAATCAAAAGAAAATGTTATATTTAGAGATAAATAGTAAAAGTTTAAAAAAAGTTTTATCATTAATTAAAAATGCTGATCCAACTTCTTTTTTGATTATTAATGATAGTAGAAAGGTTATTAATGGAATAATAAAGTAGTTATACCAAGTTTGACATCTTGCATATAATATTGTATAATGAAGTCACTTCCGTATAAAAAAAGGATGGGAATTAAAATGAAAAATTTACCGTCGATAAAAGCTATGCTTTTAGCTATTATCGTCATTAGCTGTATCCAATTTACAGCCAATAGAATTACAGATATTACTGTATTACAGCCAACAGCATCATTTACAACATTAGGTAATACTTTACTTGAATCAATTGTTGTAAAATCCAACTTAGATAAACAAAATGTTGATGTTTTGGCAGTTAATGACTTAAGTTCATTAAAACAAGAAATTGAAATTGTTAAGCTTGCTACTTCTACACCTGTTGTCGTATACGATGGGTTAACAAGAGAAGAATTAATTGATAAATTAAATCGAAATTTATCAAGTGATTTAAGTGGTTATGGTGAATCATATGTTAATTATGCTATAGCATATGGTGTTGATCCTTACTTAGCAGTTGCAATATCTTTACATGAAACAGGGTGTACATGGAATTGTAGCTCATTAGTAAAAGAATGTAATAATGTTGGGGGTATGAAAGGGAGCGGTTGTGGTGCATACGGAAGATTTGATTCCTTAGATGCAGGAATTGAAGCCATGATTAGCAACTTATCTAGAAATTATGTATCACAAGGGCTAACGACTCCAGAACTTATTGGACCTCGTTATGCAATGAGTAATACATGGGCGTCTAAGATTAACAATTATATAGAACACATTAAAAATAATTAGTGGGTCTTGTTACTCACTTTTTTTCTGGTCTTTTATCCTTTTTATAAAACTTAGTAATTCATAATATAATATTAGGTGGTTATATGAAAAGAATCAGTTTAAATAATTATAATGAAAATATGGGTCAATTAATAGATTTATCAAATCCACTAGATTATATGGAAAAACATGATGCAAGAGCTGTAAGTATTCCTTATCAAAAATTAATGATGAATTATGATAAATATTTATCTAAAAATAAAGCTTATTATTTAATATGCAGTAAAGGAATGCATAGTAGTAAAGCAGTCATGATGTTAGAATATTTAGGATATGATGTAACTCAAGTAATATACTAAATTAAGATAAACACTTTTCATAGGTGTTTTTTTCATTTATAATATTATTAGAAAAGAGGATTGTTATGGAATATATTATAATAGGTTTATTGGTTTGCATTTTATTAGTTTCCCTTTTTTTACTAATTAAAATTATTAAAAATAATCGTAGTGATTTGATTATTACTGAAAAGCTTGGTAATTTTGAGACTAATATGGCTAAAGAATTAGGAAATTTTAAATATGAGTTTTCTAATAGTTTAAATAAAGATTTTGAAAGTTTAAATGATCGAATTGAAAAAAAGTTATTGTTAATGAATGAAAAAGTTAATGCTCGACTTGATGAAAATTTTGAAAAAACAAATAAAACTTTTTCTAATGTTTTAGAAAGATTAACTAAAATAGATGAAGCTCAGAAAAAAATTGATAGTTTATCAACTGAAATTGTTTCCTTACAAAGTGTTTTAACAGATAAAAAAACGAGAGGTATTTTTGGTGAAGTTAATTTAAATTATATTTTAAAAAGTGTTTTTGGTGAAAAAAATGATAATATTTATCAAATTCAATATACATTATCTAATGGGGCTATAGCAGACAGTATTATTCATGCACCTGAACCTTTAGGTAATATTTGTATTGACTCCAAATTTCCTTTAGAAAATTATGAGAAAATGACTAATAAGAGTTTAAGTAAAGAACAAAGAGATATGGCTACTAAATTATTTAAGATAGATGTTAAAAAACATATTGAGGCTATTAGTAGTAAATATATTCTTGCTGGAGAAAC
>CANRHC010000111.1 GCA_947630305.1 uncultured Bacilli bacterium | reverse complement strand
ATGAGTAAAGAAAAATTTACAGCTGAAGATTTAGTTGATTATGTTGGTGATAGAGGAGATGTAATTCAGAATATGCTTCTACACGCTATTGAGGGCGTTATTCATGAAAGAGATTACTTAATTGATAAGGTGGAAAGTCCTATTCAAATAAGCCAAATACGCAATTCAGCGAAAAATGTAATTTGTCAATATATCTCTACTTGGGGTGATCTATGCACTCTGTGGGAGGAAATCTCGGATGAAGAAGAACCGTTAGAATTTGGAATTGGTATAGGTTATGAGGTGGATGTAGATTGACAGAAAAGAAGCTAGAAGAAAAGTTAGTTCAGGCGGTAAAGAGTAGAGGCGGTATAGCTTATAAATTTACCAGTCCGGGGCGTGTAGGTGTACCTGATAGGTTAGTAGTTTTACCCGGTAATAAAATCGGTTTTGTTGAGGTTAAAAAACCGGGTAAAGGAAAGTTGAGTAAAATTCAAAGAAAAGAATTAAAGAAGCTTACCGCTTTAGGTTGTTATTGTTATGTACTTGATAATCCTTCGGATATAGAACGGATTATCGGTGATATTGAAGGAATAGTTTTTATAAATATACCGAGGATTTTTAATGAATAAGATTCTAAGAGATAAAGTTCTTTATTATTTAAATGAGTTAAAAGAAGAAAAGGAATCGGAAGCCAAAATAGCTGAAAAATTAATAGGCTATACAAAGTTAAAGAAGAACCAAATGGTTCTAGAAATACAGGATGACGTTAACGAGTTAAAACGAATAATGAAATGGCTAATAGAGAATGAGTGAAGATGATAACAATAAATATTACAGCTGAAGAACTATTAAATCTGATTACACAACTGGATTTAGATTATAGCAGTGAAGCGGGAAATTTAGTAAATGACACTTTAATAAACAGAATGACACCTGAGAGTGCGCAAGAATTTACAGCTTATAGTTTGAAAAATTTTCCTGAGTATTGTAAGAAAATACGTTCTAGAAAGCCAAAAGGATTTTTAGCTTCACTATTTAAAAGTAATTATGAAAACTAAAAAATATAAATACCCTTATATCCCTGATACAGATGTTTATAGAGCGGTAATAATGGCAAAAGGAACTTTAACAAATGGGGTTTTTTTCAAAAGAGCGGTTGATTGGGCGGCTAAGAAAACAGGAACGGATTCTTTTGAAGTTGAAAAATACCTGAGAAAGTTTCTAGATTTAGATAATGATGAAAGCGAATTAGAAAAATTAGACGTTTCAGAAATATTAGATTCATTACTAGAGGTCTGGGATAGGAATAACCATTCATTAAGTTGTGTTTACTGGAGTGAAGGTGATGGTGAAACAAACCATTATTTGTACAGTATTGAAGAAAATCTTGATGTAAATAAAGATTTATTAGAACCGTTAATCAATAAGCTTTCAGAAATTTGTGAAAATGAACAATTTACTACAGGAAATAGAAAATTCAGTTAAAAAATTAATGGATGCTAAATTTGTTTTAGATTATACAGATTTTAATCCTAAAGATTTTTCAAAAACTGAATGGAATTTATTAAAGAAATATCAATTTAAAACTATTGGTTTAATTAATGGGAAAATCGTAAAACCAAAAAATAACTCTTTAGCTGAAACACCAATAGTATCTTCTAAAGAAGATGATGAAAAAAATGCGATAGCAAGTATGCTTTTAGAAAGAGGTTATTTAGTAATTCCGGGATGGTCTGAATTTGTATGATTTTTAAACCGCATAATTATCAACGCTATTGCATAAACAGAGTAATTAATGAAGATCATTTAGGGCTATTTTTGGATATGGGCTTGGGCAAAACCGTTATTACCTTAACAGCCCTAAATGAATTAATCTATTACAAACATAATGTAAATAGAGTTTTAATTATAGCACCTAAGAAAGTAGCTGAAACTACTTGGACGGCTGAAGCCTTAAAATGGGAACATTTGAAAAGCCTAACGTTTTCTAAAATTCTAGGTAATCAAGCTTCAAGAAAGAAAGCGGTTGAAGATGAAGCTGATATTTATATTATCAACCGAGAAAATGTAAGTTGGTTAGTTGATAACTATAAATCTAACTGGAAATGGGATTGTATTGTTATTGATGAATTATCAAGCTTTAAGAACCATACCGCTAAACGCTTTAAGAAGTTAAAACAGGTATTACCGCATATTAGGCGGTTATACGGTTTAACTGGAACACCAGCCTCTAACGGTTTAATTGATTTATGGGCGCAGCTGTATCTTCTAGATAGAGGTAAAAGGCTTGGTAGAACAGTAACAGCTTTTAGGAATGAGTATTTTTTACCGGATAAAAGAAACGCCTATACTGTTTTTACCTATAAGTTAAAGAAGGGTGCTGAAGAAAAAATCAGGAACAAAATTAAAGATATTTGTATCTCGATTGATTCTAGTAGCTATGTAAAATTACCTAACCGAGTAGATATGAAAACAGTAATTAAGCTTGATGATAAGGTTCTAGAACAATATCAGGATATGGAGCGTGATATGTTACTAGAATTACCTGAAGGTGATATTACAGCCGCTAATGCCGCCGCTGTAACAAATAAGTTATTACAGATAGCTTCAGGTTGTGTTTATGATGAAGATGGTGATTACCACGTAATTCATGATAGTAAGCTAGAAGCCCTAAAAGAAATAATAGAAGCGGCGGGTGTTCAATCTGTTTTAGTGTTCTACAGTTTCAAACATGAAAAAGAACGTATTCTTGAAGAATTTAAAGAAGCGGTTGAGTTAAAAGATGAAAAAACCGCTAAAGCGTGGAATGACAGAAAAATAAAAATTTTAGTCGCACACCCCGCTTCTAGCGGTTATGGCTTAAACCTTCAGGCAGGCGGGCATATTATCGTATGGTTTTCCCCGACGTGGAATTTAGAACAGTACCAGCAAAGTAACGCTAGACTTTACAGGCAAGGACAGAAAGAGCCGGTAATTGTTCAACATATTCTAGCAGAGGGGACAATGGATGAAACCGTAATGAAAGTGTTAGAAGGTAAAGATAAAGAACAAGCTTCATTACTTAAGGCTCTAGAAGCTAAATTAAGAGAGTTAAAGAAGTGATAGTTCGTTTTGATAATAAAGAAAATACAGTAACGTTTAATAATGAAAATCCTGAACCTGATGGGGTTTATCACAAGATGGTTGAAGTAACATGGATAGATCCTAAAACAGGTGAAAAGCGAATAAGGTTTATGGAAAAGTATTATTTAAAAATAACGGTTGAAAGTTAACTTTCAAGAAAGGATAACAATGAAATTTAGTCAAGATGAATTAGATAACATATTTGAAGCTATTAGGTTATTAAATGATATGAATTTTGATTATGTAAGTGTAGATGAAAGCATAATTGATAATGTTAAAAACGATAAAGGTGAATTTATAGAGGGTGAAAAAATTACACTAATTTTTGAAAATTATACAAAGAAAAGACCGGGTAAATTTGCACTTAGAGTTAAATATGGAATAGAAGAAGATGAAAGAGATTAATCTAAAGTTTAAAAATGAAGCTGATTATAACAGCTTTAAGGTTTTACTTGATACAGGCTTTATTGAATTAACTAAGTTCTATGACAGTAAGAAAAGCTACAACAACAGTTTAGGTGTTAGAAGAATTTACGCTAATATTTGGCAGCAACTAGAGGGGATCAAAGATGCGGCTGAATAAAAATATTCATGTTT
>CANRHC010000110.1 GCA_947630305.1 uncultured Bacilli bacterium | reverse complement strand
CACATAATAGAAATAGCTCTATCAAGTTCTTCTTGAGCTATATCTGAATCAACCTCTAGAATAGCTTCATCGTGTACATGAAATTTAATAATAAAACCGGCTTCATCCAGTCTTAATAGAGCCTCTGATAAACAATCTCTAGCTATAGCCTGAATAATGTTTTCAACCATTTTTCCGCCGTACATATAGATTGTTTCAACTTTACGACTTGTTTGATTTAAGCCTTTATATTCAAAAGACTCTCTACCAAATGAATTAACACCTAATTGAGCTTTTGGATAAAACAGTTGTCTACTAGAGGGTAGCGTTACAACTAAAGAGCCGTTTTCATATTTAAAACTAATCTTGTTGTTAACGTTAAGTTCCGTACCCGGTGTTCTAATTGCCTCTATTGAAGCTGTTTCACATTTTTTCCATAACTCAACTATCATTTGGCTTTTCTCACGCCATTGTTTAACTATCTTAGGTCTATCTTCTTCAGGAATAGCGTTATTAAAGTCCATCCGGGCTATAGCATTAGCACCGCCTTGATAACCTAGAGCTAATTCAGCTACTTTTCCTTGCGCTCTTAGTAAGTGTTCAGGGGCATTCTTATCTAGAATTTTGGATAGGGGAACATCAAACATTTGACTAGCTGAAACACAATAAATATCTTGGTTATTCTTGAAGGCTTCTAATCTCCATTCTTCACCTGAAAGCCATGCTATAACTCTAGCTTCAATCGCTGAATAATCAGCTACAGCGAAAGTTTTTCCCGGACTTGGTATAAATACCGTTCTTATTAATTGAGAAGCCGTATCGCTTAAGTTATCGCCGTAAATTAGCTTTAAGCCTTCAAAGTTTCTCGACTTTAATAAATCTCTAGCGCAGTTAATCGAGCTGATATAGTTTCGTGGTAAATTCTGAACCTGAACACCTCTACCAGCCCATCTACCCGTTCTAGAGCCGTAAAACTGTAACATTCCACGAATACGGTTATCTTTACATACCATCCTGTTTAAAGACTTGTATTTGGCTAAACTCGTTTTATTAAGTTCTTGTCTTAACTTAAGAACAGCCGCCGCTTCATAGAGGTTGTTATTTTCACATTCTTGAATCAGTTCAGGGACTTTCTCTTTTCTGATACTTTTAACTTCATAACCTAATTGACTAGAAAGCCATTTAGTAGTTTGAATATTACTTTTAGGGTTTTCTATTCCTGATAAAACGGTTATATCGTTCTTAAGCCTTTTCTTTTCTTCTTTATCTAAATCTAGAGCAGCTTGAACGAGTTCAGTATCGATTAATACGCCCGAACTCATTATTTTATGGTCTAACAAGAAAGCCTTTTGTTCTTTAGCTGGTATTTGGATAGACTTTAATTTTTCTCTGATAGTCGCTTCAACTACTACATCTTGTCTGTTGTATTCAATAAATTTAGCCCACGCTTGAGGATCATCACTAGGTTTAACCCTAGTTCTTTTATCCTTAGCCGTAGGCTTTCTAGGTTTACTAAAACGGTTTATTAATTGAGTTCCTGTTCTATCTTTTTGAGCCTCTTGAGGTAATTCAAGAAGTTCAGCTGTAGTTTTTAAGCTTCCCCCGTATCCGGCGTAAGAACTCAATAACATTGTGTCCTCCCACTGTTCAGGGGGTATAATAGGCTTGTCATGAGTTACTAGGTATTTATTAATACACACCATTTCAAAAGAAGCGTTATATGCACTCTTAGTTACTGAACTGTCATACAACGCTTCTAATATTTTTGGAGGAATTGTTTCACCAGAAGCTAGATCAATAACTCTAACCGGTTCATCACCGTACTTGTAGCCAAAGAGTAATATTTCAAAGTCATCACTTTCAGCATATTTATAAAGCCCTTCTTGTTTTAAATTAACGCTACTGAAGGTTTCTATATCTATACTTAAGTTCATAACAATTATTTAAAATGGAACTACATCATCACCGGCTAGAAGTTCAAAGTCATCATCAATTGGAGTTAACGGTTTACCAGTTAGTGGATCAATTTCAAATTCATCAAATTCAATTTTTGAAGTGTCAACATCTTTAAAATCTTCTTCAGGTGTTGAAGCCCCGGCTAGACTTTCACCATTTTTGGTTTTCCAAACACTGTTTAGATAAGTCCCTATACCTTTTTTACCGTAGTCATAAGCTTTAAAAGTTACGTTAATTAAGCCGTAATCACCGCTTTTAACTTCTTCACCTTCTCTTTGTCTGTGTTGATCGCTACCAAATACGATACCCGGTTGTCTGTTCTTGTTATTCGTGTTTAAACACCAATGTCCAGCTTCTTCAGCTCTACCACTTTTATCCCCGTCGTGAATTGTTACGGCTAAATCTTCAGGCATTGCACCGCCCCAAATTTTATTTTTGGCTTCATCTTTAGCTTGATTAATAGCCGCTTGTATTTGATTTACAAGTTCAGTATTTTCTTTTGGAATTAAAGCCCTTAAGCTGTATTGAGGTTCATTATTGTTAAATTGAACTTTTTCATAAACATTTACAAAACTAAAACGTACAGGACCGATAGTCTTTCTAATTCCTTGTAATTTATTAGGCATTTTTTCTCCTTTTCTCTAATTATTCTTAAAATCTTTAAAATCTTCTAAAGCCGTATCATATGAATCTAGAGCTTCTCTAGGATCATCTTCAGGAACTAAAGTAGGTTTTCCGGGCGGTTTATCAACGTATTCTGAAAGAAGGGTATTAAAGGTTTTTTTGCCCATTACCCTCTCTACTTGGGCTAGTGTTAACGGTTTTTGAATAAATAAGACCGAGTGGTCAAAACCATTAGCTTGAGCTATTTCAAAAGCCTTTTCTTGGTTAGTCCATGTTCTAGTACTTCTACCAGCAACCGCTTTAAAACCGGGAAAACTTTCACCGTCTAAAACATGAGATAAAGCGTAGTCTGTTAAGTCTTTTAGATAACCATCTAACCCTGATAATTTTTTAATTCTTTCTGCTATTTCTTCATTTGTTAGAAAGTTAGGGTTTTGAGGTTCAAAATCTAAATCATAACGCTTACTGTATTCTCTACAGATTGTTTTAGCTCTACAAAACTTACACCAAGAACCGGATTTAATTTCTAGCGTATTATTAACCGCTTTAGTAGCTTGAGGTTTAACAACTTCATCAATCCAGCTATAGAGTTCATCTTTAGTTGTTTTCATCGAACTAAAGTTATTCATCCTTGGTTGAACAATATGGATTGTTACGTCATTAACATTACAAATTAAGCCGTCTATTAACTTACAAGCCCCCGTAGCGTAAAGTTTTAATTGAGGATTGTCTTGAGCTTCTACAGCTACATTTTTGCCGTATTTTAAGTCCACAATATGAAGCTGGTTATCATAAGCTACAATACAATCAGCGATACCACCGGTATCAGGAGCTATAAAGCTTAAGTCAACACGAGCTTCTACAAGAACCGCCGCTTCAGTGGATTTAACTAAAGAACGTACATATTCAACATACTCATCTGTATAGTCCTCCATATCAGCGTTGTAAAATTCCGATTCTTTAACCTCTTGTAATTCCTCTGAATTAATTGGTTCTTGAAGTATCTGTTCTCTTAACTTAAGTTCAGCTAATTTATGAGCTAAAGTACCTTCAGCGGCATAAACACTTGTTGTATCCGGGAAATGTTCGTTCATTTCTACCGAACCGGGGCAATTTATCCAGCGTTCAGCGGCTGAAGGGGCTAACCGACTGTGTTTAGCCATTTTGGATAGCCTTCATCTTTTCTAGAG
>CANRHC010000109.1 GCA_947630305.1 uncultured Bacilli bacterium | reverse complement strand
ATCAGTGGCAAGACCGTCATCGTCAATAACGCCTTGAACGTCAATATTAACAATACCGTCTTCACCAACTGTTAATTTCTGACCGTTGACCTGAACTTCTTTAATGTTTTCAAGTCCTTTAAGTTTAGTAACATCAACAGTTTCTACTAACTGAGAACCTTCAACTTTGTCGACTTTTACACCGATCTTTTTCTCGTAATCTTCTTTAACTTTTTTAAGTCCATTGCCGTCTAAGAATTTTTTATCAGCCATGAAATGTTACTCTCCTAAAATTTTATCTATGTCTTCATCAGACAATGCGCCCGTACTAACTTCTTCAAAAACCGGGTCGTTGGATGGATCATCATCTAGTAACCGGGCTATATCATCACCGGATAATGGCTCCCCCACAACCGTTCCTATATGAACTGGAGTACCTGTTATTTCATCGATTTCTTCATTAGTAATAGCTTCAATTTCTACTTGAATTTCAGAAATCATAGATTTAACTTCTGTTAAAATCTCTTCTTTAAATTTTTCCTGATCGGTAGGATTAACGACTATATTTACAGCTCCTATTTCAGCGGATCTGAATTGAACGTAAAACGTTATATCCATGTTTAAAATTTCACCGCTGGTATAAGGAATAAATTCAACTGCGCTTGTATTAGATACAGCTATCAGGTCTCCTTCCGAGTCAAGCACTCCAATTTCACGCATAAAAAAATGGCCTACGTCACTAGGAACGAGGCCTTTAATTATTAATTGTTTACTATCATTCGGACTTATTTCGTAACTCGTAATCTCGCCTTGCCAACAGAGATTTTTTAAAGCAGTTTGATCAGGCGTTGGTTTATAAAATTCTCCATTACCGTCACCTATTACCAGATACTTTAAGTCAATCTTTTTGCCTTCTTTTCCGGCTTGAACGAGTTTTTCAGCTCCCTTATCAGTGATAATAGAACCTACAATTAATTCTTCTTCTGGCATTGTATTTTTATACTCCCCTTTATAATTACTCCTGAAGCTAACTCTAAAATAGCTCCTGTGTTAAAATATCTGGGTTGGAAAGGCAGGATTTGTATTTTCTTCTCGTTAGTAGAAAAACTGGCTATAACAGCGTTGACTTCATCTTCATATTCTCTTTGCTGATAGGGTAATATCTGAATACTTGAATTGTTTTTTCTCCAGCTGAAAATATCTACATTAAAGTTGTAATAAAGGAGCTGGGAAATTTCTAAAAGAATATGCATAGGCACTACTTCACGCAGCATTTGAATAACGCTTTTTAACTTACTCTGGCTATCCATAGCCAGGTAAACCATTAAAACAAAATATCCTTTTTTAAGTTCATAGCCATCCTCTCCACATAAAGCACTCATCATTTTATGAAGCTGTGACCAAGTGTAAGGCGTTCTTTTCTGCAAATTAGCAATTATTCTAAAACGCCTGTCTTCTAAAGTGTCACTAGTATTAGGTGTAATATTTAAAATCTTCTCCCAGATTTGAACTCCATCAATATCAGCGGAGTCTGGAAATCGGTTATTAACACCCTTATTAGTTAATTCTTCAGTATTATCAAACTCCGGGTCATTAGCTAAACAGAAATCATAAAATTCTTTAATTGTTCTAAACCGGGCAGGTAAATAATCTTCAGACTTAAAAGACATTAGCACCTCCCACAAATTTGAGCATTATGATTACATTGGCAATCCGGGCAGTCATAAGGACAGTTACATTCACCTTGTGGTGGACGTTCACTTTCATTATGAAGAGTGACCTCTCCTAAAACTGGGATAGCATCCCAGGCTAGATTATAGTTTTCAAATTTTCCATTAATCTTAATAGCTGTACTATCCTGAATTCCTTCTATATCAATTAGAAGTGATTCAATCTCAGCCCTTCTTATTGTTATGTAATAATTGATCGGAGCATATGATTTAGCTGTAACAAGAGTATCTCCCCAGTCTTCTAAAACGTACTGATTTAATCTCTCAGCGATTTTTTCTTTAATTGTGGTTTCCAGATTGTCCCAGCTAAAATCGCTCTCAAAAGTTAAATTTAAGCCAAAATCAACGGTCTCTTCTTTAACTCCTTCAACCCAGCAAAGCTGACCGATAGGAGAAAGACCAGTTCCAGAGGTTTCTGTGCTTGGTAGTCCGTTTTCATCGAGTTCCTGAAAATACTCCTGAATTTGATTAACTAATTCTTCACTAGGTTTTTTTCCTAAGCTGTCAGTAAAAACAATGGTTACCCATTCTGGATTGATTTTTCCTTCATAATCTCTACAGCGCAGCACTTTAAACTTTCCGACCCCTTCCATTGCGTTTAATTCATTAAAGTAATCAGAAAGGTTGCCACAGAAAGACTTGTTATTAAATGAGGCTAAAAAACGCTCTCTAAAGGTTTCTGTATCCTCTTCCTCTTCACCCGGAACAATAATTCTGGTGATATAAGAATGATTTAGGTCATCAATAAAATTAATCGGGATAATCATTCCCGGAGCTACATTACCAATCTCTCCAACCTGTTCACATTCAAGAGTATAGTAATAATAGTCATGTTCACTTCTTAAAAACTCTGTTACTTTAAAATTGACCTGACCTTTAGAAAAACGAGCTCCTATTTCAACCTCAATATTAAATTCTCCTTCAACCTGAGCCGGTGTTGCATCATAAGGAACAATTTTATAAATCTTAGCATGGTGAATTAAATAATCTCTTTCTGCTGTATCTGGGAAAACCTGTTTTAAAGCGTTATCCAGATCCCCATAAAAAAGCTCCCATCCATAAGCGGTGGGAGCAGTTATGATATATAAAGGAGAATGTGGTGAGACATCATCATCTTCAGGAAGTCGACTTAATATTCGCTCTTGAACAGCTTCTTTTGTTAAGTCTTCAAACATATAAATTCACCTCTATAAATTCTTTAAAAGTTGTTCCATCTTGAAGTTCAATTGTACATTCAAGCCCTAGACTTTCTTTGTCGATATCAATAATTTCCACGTCATAAAGTCTTTTAATAACTAAGTAATAACTTAGAGCCTCTTTAACTAATCGTTCTAAATTAGCTTTGACAAAAGAACGTGGCATTCCATACATATCTTTCATGGCAAGGCCAAACCAGTCAGGCATAGCTTGATGTTCCTGATACTCGACTGCGGTTACTACTTTAATATTTTGATCAACAGCTTCATCTTCTTTAATAGTCTGAGAAAGTAGTCTGTTATGCTCCCAGTCGATTTTATGAACTTTTTTAGGTGTTTCCGGTTCAGGGATTTGAAAGCTCTGAATTAAATTATTTTCATAAGTTGGAATCATGGTGTTAATTGATCGGTAATGTAATACTTACTTGTACCGTCCTCCTTAATCACTTTGACTTTATCTCCCTCTTTTAAAACTCTGGTTAATACCAGATCACCGGTTACTGCTCCACCATTAATAGTTCCTTCAATATGAACTTCTATCCCGTCTTCAAATATTTTGGGAACAGTAGGTTTGACTGCAAAAGCCTGATCTAAATTAACCTCAGTTGAGTTTTTCATAATTCCGGTTTGAACTGTTACCGGTTTAACATTGTCCTTAATTGTTTGTTTTACAATTTTCTGAATTAAGCCAATTAGATCTTTCAAATTAAAGCCTCCATTCTGTCCCAGTCATCATCCATTTGAATAAGGGTTAATTCCATATCCATTAAATGGGTAGCATTGCTAAATTTATGTGTAACTGAATCTACTCTAAACCATCCTCTAATATATTCTCTGACCTGGTATCTAACTCCATAAAAGTCAACATAAACGCTTGAACCCCCAACTACTCTAGGATCACCTATTTGATTGGTAATACTCATTTTGTACTGTAAAAAGCTTTTATCCTCTAACAGAGTTCTAGCTACATTGTCTATGCTTTCTTTATCGTCAACCTG
>CANRHC010000108.1 GCA_947630305.1 uncultured Bacilli bacterium | reverse complement strand
TTGTACAACTATCAAAAATGAGCAAAGCCTTATAATTACTAGGTTTGCTCATTTTTACTGCAAAACTCAAGATATCATAAATTATTTATATTTTAAACGTTAAAAAAAGACTTTTAACAGTCTTTTATAAGCTTTCTGACAAATTAATTGTTATTTCTATTGTATCTTTTCCACGCAATACTTTAACTTTAACACTATCACCTACATTATGATTAAATAGTAAATATCTTAAATATGCTATACTTGTTACTTGTTTGTCATCCATTTCGGTTATTATATCTCCATCTTTTAATCCAGCTTTATCTGCAGGACTATCACTATTTACATCTTCGATATATACACCATTAGTAATATCTAAATCATTTAATCTTGGATAATATAAGTATTGAGCATCTGCTAAATCTCTCATTGTAATACCTAAAAGTGGTCTTTTAATAGCTTCACCTTTTTCTAATCTTTCAGCGAAATTCATTGCTGTTTCAATAGGAATTGCAAAGCCCATTCCCTCAACTCCGGTACTGGCAAGTTTAAGTGATGTTATTCCTATAACCTCTCCATTACCATTTACTAAAGGTCCACCAGAATTACCTGAATTAATAGCTGCATCTGTTTGTAAAACACTCATCATCATATCACTTGCTGCACTATTAGAAAGACTTACACCTACTAAACGATTTTTACCTGATAAAATACCTCTTGTTACAGTGCCAGAATATGAATCAGCATCTAAAGGCGCTCCAACGGTAAATACTGTATCTCCTATTTTTGCTTCTTCACTACTACCAATATTAGCAATTTTATCAGCTTCTTTTTTATCAACTGTCAAAACGGCAATATCAGAATAAGTATCTTTACCAGCAACTTTAGTTTCAACTAAATTACCATTAGTAAATTCAACAAATATTGAATCTCCTTTTTCTATAACATGATTATTTGTTAAAATATAAGCATTATTATTATCCACTTTATAAACAAAACCTGTACCTGTAGCATATAATTGTTTCTTTTGATAAGTTCTTACTACAAGAACTGCATCATATATTTTATCAACAGCTTCACTAATGCCATTATCAACAATACTTACATTTCTTGTTTCAACTTGTTCACTTATGGTTTTAACAAATGGCTCAGGAAAAAAATACATTATTAAGTATAATCCACCTGCTCCTAAGAAAAACATTATTACTCCTATTATCCATATCTTTCCATCATTATTTTTATTTTCCATTATAAATCCACAATCCTTTCATAATTTAGAGGAAATCCCATTTCATTTAAAACTTTTTCTATAGAAATACTATGTAATTTTTCTTCTAAAACTTTTATTTCATATTTTAACTCATTAATCATTAAATTGAAATCTTTTTTTCTTAACATTTGTTTTAAAATAATTACTAATGCGAATAAATCATTTTTACCATATATGTATTCTTCATTAATTTTAGGTATTTTTAATTCTTGATGATATTTAGTATTTTCAATATCTCTTTGAGCTTTATGGCTATATAGTATATCTTCATGAGCACATAAATTTCTAAAATTTGCTAGTATTGGTAGGTAAATAATTAAATCATCTCTTTCAATGTTAAAATCGCTGGCAATGGCTTTTTGATCTTCATATTTTAAAATAGAATATAACTCTCCTACTATTCCAAAAGAAAGTATTTTTACGACAATCCATAGAGGGATGTATCCATATTTATTCATGTAATGCATAGTTGCTTGATGCTGTCCACCATTAATTCTAATTTGTCTTTTCATTTTTCTTAGTAAATCATCTACTTGTTTTTTTCTTTTACGGTCGTTGGTAAAATTTTTAGCTTCTAAGTAATCTTTTTCTTTGTAACCATAACGCATAGATAGATTATAAGCCATAATGCTTTTAATATTGTTTTCAATAATAAGTAAGTTTTTAAAAATTATATTTCTTATATGCCGATCAAAATGGAACATCGCATATACTTCATCAAAATCAGCATTAGGAATAAAACTTTTATCACTTTCACTAATCATAAATAATAATCTGTAACCATTTAAGAAAAAATAGTTTTCTCTTAAAAGAATTTCTTTGGCTTCAGGTATA
Organism: uncultured Bacilli bacterium; assembly: GCA_947630305.1. GTDB lineage: Bacteria > Bacillota_I > Bacilli_A > RF39 > UBA660 > Ventrenecus. Next base: position 1,825 of record CANRHC010000108.1, on the reverse strand, counting down.
TTGTTAATAATTAGGCCTTTACTTTGTAATATACTAATTTGTTCATCTAAAGTTTTAAATGTCTTATTCACTTGGCCACCTCTTATTCTAAAAGACATTATATCACAAAGTACGTTTTAATTGTAGATTTTATTAATGGTTATTTTGTTATGTTTTTGTGAAAAATTGGTGAAATATTGAATATAAGGGAAGATTATTATATAATGATGTTTGTTAGTATAATAATATTATAAGGAGATGTTTTTTATGCCTTCTATTGTGACACATCATTTATTTGCTAAGGATTGTTTAAAGGGTTATGAAAGTTTGATAGATAAGGATATTTATTTTATTTTTGCTCAAAGTTTTGATAATTTGTTTTATTATCATTTTTTTACTAGTTTTAAAAATGATATTAGACTTGTTGGAAATATGGGGCAAAGAGTTAAAACTAATGAATATTTTTTAAATATTTTAAATTATATAAAGGATAATAGTTTAAAAAATGATAAGGAAGTTATGGGTTATTTGTTAGGTAGTATATGTCATTATGCTTTAGATTCTACATGTCATCCTTTCATTATATATTATAGTGGGTCTGTTGATAAAAATAGGAAGTATAGGGGTGGTCATGAAAAAATGGAAGTTATGTTAGATGCGATAATGTATGAAAAGAAAACAGGTAATAAATTATATAAGGAAAAATTAGCTAATATTTTATTACCTACTAAAAGTTTTAATAAAAATTTAGAGAATGTTATTAATTATTCTTTTAAAAAAACTTTTGATGTTGATGATATGGGGCAAATATATCAGGAAAGTTATAAAACAGGAAATTTTATTTTAAAATATTTTGTATATGATAAATTTGGGATTAAGAAGGGTATATATAGAGTTAAGGATATATTTGGAAGAGGAAAGATGTATCAATATTTAAGTTTTCATTTAAAGAAATTAGATATGAGTTATTTAAATTTAGAAAAAAAAGAATGGTGTTATCCATCTTTAGATAGTAAAAAAAGAAATAGTTCTTTTTTGGAGTTATATGATGAGGCTGTTGGGTTTGCTTGTCGGTTATTTAAGATAAGTTTTAATTATTTAAATGATCAGATTAGTGAAAAGGAAGTTAGGTTAGAATTTAAAGATTTGTCATATATTACTGGTTTAGATTGGCATATGGATAATAAATTAAAGTATTTTAGATATTAGCAAGAGATTGGGCTAATATTTCACTAAATTTATTTATGTAATCGTCATTTAAGAGGTTTTGTCTTTCATTGTTATTTGATAAAAATCCACATTCTATTAGAACGCCTTTTATTTTTAGTCTGCTATACATATAAGTTGAGCTGGGAATTTTTTTTATTTGGCGGTTGCTTGATAAATTTTGGTTTAAATATTCTTGGATTTGAAGGGCCATTTGTTTGTTAGCTTCGTTTTCGAAATTGTAAAATACTTGGGGTCCATTATAACTTTTGTTATTTAAATAGTTAAGGTGAATGGATAGGTAAAAATCGGCATTGCTATTATTAATTATGTTTATTCGGTGATCGAAATCACTTTTTTTACGGCGATTGGCTTTAGGGCTTCCTAAATCATAGTCTTTGTCACGAGTTAGGATAACTTTGGCTCCTAGTTTGGTTAGTTTTTCTTTTAAGGAAAGACTGATTTTTAAATTAATATCTTTTTCGTAAATGTTATCTACAACGGTCCCGGGATCTACCCCGCCATGTGCAGGAATAGGAAAAGTCCAAAAATATCATTATTTCTTAAAATTCAATATTCCATTCTATTTCTATATCTCTTGTTTTTGTTTCTTTGTTATAACATCCAACATAAACCTTAT
>CANRHC010000107.1 GCA_947630305.1 uncultured Bacilli bacterium | reverse complement strand
CATACTACTTCACCTCTTGTTCCAGCAGGAGGAGCATAAAGATCGTCCATTTCGATTAATTCAACAATTGTTCCTGCCGGGTACTGACGTTTTAAACTATCGAGTTGATATTGCTTTAACATTTTAACCTCCTTTCTAAGCGACTTTTTGAAGTTTAATTCCTACTATTTCTTTATTTTCCATTCCTCGCCAGCCTTCTTCCTGATAATTGATTCTTTCTAATCCAGACATTTTCCAGCCGTATTGGTCTAAATTATCTAGGTAGCTCATTAAGGCTGTGCTAGTTTCAGATATTACAAATTCTGTTATATGACCTCTTTGTAAGATTTCATCGAAGTCTATGTAGTCTTGCTCCTGATATAAATGTAGGTCATCTAAGATCAAGGTAGGGAAGCCCTGATTTCTACACTCGTTATAACTATATAAAACTGTCCATTCTCCTCGGTTGAACTTAGCTGGGTCGTCATAATGTTTTATAATCAGGTCATTGTAAAGTTCATTTTTTATTGTGTCAGGATGGTTTCTTTTAGCTTCGATTTTTCTTTTTCTTTCTTCTTCATATTCCTTTCTTCTTTGTTCTCTGTAGAAGAAGTCTTGAATTTCTGTTAATGCAAAGTCGAAGGTTGGATAAGCTCTTTTACTAAGTTTTATTAATCTTCCGTTATAGATTAATTGTCTAATTCCTTCGTTTGCATACATTCTAAAATCTTCTGGGGTTATTACTAAGACTGCTTTAATATCGTTTATTTGTGATCTGTAAACTGTTACGGTCTTATCTGAATTTGAATATTCAGTAGCTAAACCTCTGTTTACCATGTCTTTCATTTGATCGATTATTTCTAATTGTTTTCTTGTCATTTTATTTTTACTCCTTTTGTATTTTCTGTAGTCTATTATAATGGACTATCGTTAAATAGTCAAGTGTAAAGGACTAAAAATATAAGAATTTCTTATGATTAATCGATTATTTCATTAATATCAACACCTAAAGCTTTGCTTAATTTTTTTATTGTTCCTAATTGGATCTTATCTAAATTAGTTACTCCTTTTTCTATATTAGTAATTGTAGTAATTTTAATCCCAGCGTCTTTTGCAAGCTGGTAAACACTAAGGCCTTTTTTCTCTCTGACCTGTTGAAGTTTTGTCATGATATAATCTCCTTGGAGTTGTATTTATAATCAATTATAATGGACTAATAAAGGAATAGGAAGCAGAAGTGAGAATTACTTGAATGAGGTTATTTGTAACACATTTGCAACAAATAAAAGAAGAAATTCAGTAATAATGCGAGAAATTTTAAGAGTCCGATTTCGGCAAAAGGCTCCAATTTTTTATTTCTCGCATTATTACTGCGATTTCTCATTTTAATTGAGACCAAAAACCCCTCAAATTCAGGTGAATTGAAGGGCGTTTGCAACAAATTTGCAACACAAAGGGTAGCGGTTTGCAACAAGTATGCAACAATAGCCCAGCGGTTTGCAACAAATTATTCAAGAGATAAAATAGCTTCCATAAGCTGTTCATCGGTCTTGTGAGTGTAGGTTCTTTCACCAACACCCTTGCCCTGATGTCCTAAAATTAGATTAATAATATTTGAGTTAATATTTTTATTATCGAGCCTAGTCCTTAAAGTGTGGCGGCACTCATGTGGAATATGGCTCATTTTTAATTTCTCCATAACCTTATGAAATCTTTCTCTAAAGCGTTTATCACCGTAATTAAGTAAGGTTTCTCCAGTAGCCATTTTAATTCTGTTTTTTATTAATGGCTCAATTCTAGGGTGAATGGGGATTTTTCTATTTCTCCCAGCTTTTGTTTTATTACCACCTCTTAAGAAATGAGTATCAAAATCAATATCTTTAATTTTTAGATCAGCAAACTCTCTAATGCGCATTCCCAGATAAATTAGAATTAAAACTAAGTCCACGTCTTCTATTTCAAGATGATTCCATAAAGTCCTAATTTCTTCTTCAGTAAAAGGTACTCTTTCAGTATAGGTTTCAGCTTGATATAAAGGAATTTCATCTGTATATTTCTTACTGATAATATCGTATTCTGAAGCAACTTTATCCATAGCTCTTAAAAACTGTCTCATATTATTTCGAGCTCCGTAAGTAGGCTCTTTTTGTTCAATTGTTCTTTTAAAATGGTAAGTTCTCAGATCGGCATAAGGAATTTTATAAAGTTCTTCACAATTCTTATATTTACTTTTATAAAGATTAATCGTCTTTTTACCTACCTGCCCGGTACGAGATTTTATCAGTAAATCAAAAACTTCAGAAAAAGTAATTTTTCTTTTATCAATATCCCAGGGATTTTTATGATAATCAGCTAAAATTTCTAAACCCTCAGCTCTGGTTTTACAATAACCAATGATTTTTCTATTTACTCTAATAATATAAGGCCGTCTCCTACGGCCTGATAACTTTGAAACTGATCCATATCCATTTGGTAGTTTCATAATATATTTACCTCGATAAATTTATAATTCAACTTTATTACCTTCTTTTTCAATTTCTGGCAGATATGGGGTTACACTATTAACAAACTTTTTAAAATAACCGTATTTTGTACTGTTATAAGGTGCTTTAAAAGAAATAGTGTCAGGATTACCATCTTTATCAATAAACTCTATAATTAGGAAAGGATGGTATTTAGTTTTCTTTTTATTTTTCTTACTTAACCCAACTAATAATCCTGCAAAAGGATTAATTAAAGTTCCTACTACTACTCCTGAACCTAAACGATTTTTTTGATATTCCTGAATTTCTTTTTCATTCATTGTTTGAATATTTCTAATTCGTTCTACTGGTAAAGAAGCTTCATTGAGATAATTAAAAATTTCTAACTGATTATCTTCCACATTATAAACTACATGATAATAAACACCTTCCTTCCATCCAGTAATTCCATTTACATACTCAGAATTAGTATAAGGATATTTTTTCTTTTTGAAAGCTTTTAATTTACTATCAATTTCTTGTCTTCTTTCTTTACTAACATTGGCCATTTTCAAACTCCTTTTAAAATTTTCTGAATAATTTATCTTTAAATAAATTAAATATGATCCAATGGATTAAAGTTTTCATCATGCTTAGCTAATACTTTTCCTATAACTCTTAAATCATCATATTCATCTATGTGAATGTCTGGATATTTTTCGTTGTAGGAAACTAAATTATGATCCTCGCCAAGCTGTTTAATATAACCTTCTGAATTTAAAATAAAAATTCCGACATCCCCCGGGGTGAGTGTTTTTGTTTGTTTAACAAAAACTATATCTCCATCAGTAAAATCAGGTTCCATTGAATCTCCAGAAACTTTAACTGCAAAATTAGTACCTTGAGGGATTTCTTGACCAGTAAATTCAACCAATTCATAATTATCCGAATCTAAAAAAATGCCATTTCCAGCTGATGCAGGTAAATCAAATACAGGGATAGAAATATGAGGTATTCCTTGTCGTAAAGTACTATGCTTCATATAGAACTCATCATGATCAGCTAAAAAATGAATAAATTTAGTCATTTCAAAACGAGTTGAGTTTTCAAGTCTTCTAAAATCTTTTATCAGATCGTATTCACCCTCATTAAGATAAAAGTTACCTTCATCGGACATTTCTCCAAAAACAATAGTAACTATTTCAGCTAAATCATAAAGCCTACAAATTTCAATTAATTTACTTCCAGAAGGTTCGTGTCTTCCACTTTCCCATGAAGAATAGGTTGATTGTTTCACCCCTATTTTTTCATAGACATCTCTTTGTGAAAGACCTGCACTTTCACGGAGTGATTTTAAAAATTTTCCTATTTCTTCGCTCATAAATACTACCTTCTATCATATAGGATAATTTTAATTATAATCTTAATATTTGCGCTGTCAATAATTTTAATTATTTATTTGTTAAATAAATTTATAAAATTTAAAAAATAATTTG
>CANRHC010000106.1 GCA_947630305.1 uncultured Bacilli bacterium | reverse complement strand
GCTCAGCTAACTTCAGCGTGGGTTCCTGGGCAATTCATGCTAAAACGAGCGGTTAAAAATACCGGCTCTGTTATTCCTGGGCTTATGCACAGGTTAGTTAATGTTTGGATGAAGGATTATTTTAAATAAAATGGAACAGAAAATAATAGACCGCTTGGCCTTACTGATTGATTCTGTTTATCCTGATTATGCTTTTTGTGATCAGGAACAGACACAGTATGTCGAGCCTCCAAGATTTTTTATTACCTGCTATCGAAGCTCGGTAACTCCGAGAATTCAGACAGCAGGTATTTTTTATACCTGTAATTTTGACCTGACTTTTGACCCGGGCGTTGGAGAACCTGAAGGAATATGTAATGAAGTGGCTTATAAGTTATTACCGTTACTTTTGAAAATACCAAAAGAAGACGGTACAAATTATCGTTCTGACAATATTAATTCTGAATTTGATAAGGAACAGGGCGTACTTCATATTTTCTTTGATGTAACGACAACGCTACATGAAGTTGATGATGAAGATATCCCTGATATTAGACGTCTTGATTTTAATACCGAAGTGGAGGTTGTTTAAATGGCTAAAGACGCAATCCATACTCCAGCCCAATTAATGCAGGCTGATGAATTATTAGTTTATAAGGACTTGATTAAAGCTATCACAGATCCTAATAAAACTTATACCAAAGAAGAAATTACTGAAAAAATAAATGCCTTTTTAGGAAAGGAGGTGCAATAAATGTTAGGTGGTGGTGAATTTACCAGTTATAACAAAGCACCTGAAATAGGTACTTGGACGATTTATAAAACCATAGGCCGTCCAGTCAGTCCAATAACCACTGGTATTACTGCCGGAGCTTTATCTTTAGACTGGGCTCCTGACGGTAAAGTTTTCCAAATAACAGCTTCTGACTTTAAAGATAAAGCTGAAGTATTAACAGGGCATACCTATAATGCTCCGGAAAATTTATTATTACGTGAAATTTTTAGACACGCAACTATTTATATTGGCTACCGTTTAAATTCAGGCGGTAAAAAGGCTAAAGCTAGTGCGGTAGGTGAAGCTAAGTATAGTGGAAACCCAGGTAATAATATTACCGTTTCTGTTCTTCAAAATGTTAATTTCGATGACCGTTTTGATGTTACAACTTACTTCAATGGGAATGCTAAAGAAATTCAGACTGTTCCAAAAGCAGGAGTTGATGAAGTCGCTCTTACTAAAGGAGAGGAAAAAACTGGAACAGTTGTTGATACTGCTGCTGCTACTTTTGATTTTAATAAAAACAAAATTACAGTTACTTTTAGCAACGTCCCTGAGGGATACAAGCCGAGCGTCCGTATTAAAGGGCAAGTAGGGGGAATCTTAGCTTTTACTCCCGGAAGAATGGAAGACACGGAACTCCAAAGCGGAAACAAACACATTATTTCTTATTATCCGGGAGCTGCTATTAACGGACAAATGACAGTTGAAGCTGTTCTTACTAAAGATAAACCGACTGTTTTAAAGAGTTGTACCTATACCTGTCAACTTAATGAAGACGTTGAAGTTGGAGCTGATGCAACTAAATTAGTCGACAATGATTATGTAACCTTTAATAAGACTGGTATTATCGCAGAAAATGCCGGATACGTATTTACCGGCGGTTCTACTGATACCACTATTACAGGGCAAGACCACGTTGACGCTTTAAATGCTTTAGAACCTTATTTCTTTAACGATATCTTTTGTAATTCAACGGATGAAACAGTTAAAGAATTATATGTTTCTAATATTGAAAGAGTTAGAAAAGAACGTGGTAAATACTGTCGTCTCTGGGTCTATGACTATGTTAAAGCTGATAATGAAGCAGTTAGTTCAATTAAGAATCCGGTTATTGGAGTAGGGGATGAAGCAGACTTAGTTTGCTGGACAGCTGGTTATTCAAGTGGAATTGACCTCTCTATTGAAATGACTAACAAGCCTTATGATGGAGAGCTTCAAATTTATACAGATTATCCGGAAGTTCAAATACCTGCTTTAGTAGGACAAGGTAATTTTGTTTTCCATAATATTGCCTTAGATGATGTCCGTACCTATACCGATATTAATACTCTTCAGACTTACACTGAAGATCATGATTCTCAATTAGCTAATAATAAAGTTATGAGAGTAGTTGATTATGTTCATAATGAAGAACAGTCAATAATTAATTCTGATGATATCGGTACTCTTAAAAACAATCCAGAAGGCCGTATTACCTTATGGAATCGTTGTGTAGATATTTTAGATCAACTTTGGAAAGATGGGGTCTTAAGAGACTTTACCAGTTCTGATGTTGAAGTTAATGAAATTGAAAGTGATAAATATGCTGTTACTATCAACCAGAGTCTAAACGTTGAAGGAACAGTAAGAAGAGTTTACATTACAACTTTTGTTGTAGAGTAAGCTCTTTTTTTATAGGAGGAATAAATGTTTATAGAGGGTTATCAAACAGTTCGAGGCACTGACTCAAGTGTCACCGTTGAAATTGACGCTCGTAGAATTGATTTATTTCAAGTAAAGAATTTTGACTCAAACGCAAATATTACCTTAGATGAAGTACCCAGAATTGGTACTAGAACAGTTGGTCATAAAGTTTCACAGATCACTTATGAAGGCAGCTTTACTGCTTATCATGGATCTCCTGAAGCCCGTAAGGCCTTCCTGCAATATGTCGCAGATGGAAGATGGCCAAGAATCACTATTACCACTCGTGTTGAAGATAAAGACACAGGTATTGGTGCTTTATCAGTTGTTCACAAATTCGTTCATTTTAGTACAGTTCCACTCGCTAAAATCGATGCTGAATCTACCTCTATGGAAGAAGACTTTGACTTTACTTGTGACTCTGTTGAAATCCCAGAAGAATATGCAAACATTGCCGGTGCTGTTTTAGCAGACGGTACAGTTGTTAATTTAGCTTAAGATAGGAGATTTATATATGGCTTCAGATTTAAAGAGCTTTCTAGTTAAAACAAATAAATTAAGAAATACCAAAACTATTCCTGTCACTTTAAAATCTGGTGACAAACGTGAAATTGATATTCAGTCTTTAAGACCTCAAGAACTAAAAAATATTTACAGTAAAAATACTAAAACTTATCCACCGGCTGAAGGAACTTCAATGAGTTCAACCGGATTAGATAATTTTGATTTTGCTATTGACGTGTTAATCACTGGTATTACCGCTCCAGACTTACAATCTGTAGAGCTTCAGGATTTCTACGGTGTTTACACTCAACAAGATTTGCTTTACGAAATGTTTGATCTAGACGAGATTGGACGTATTTCAGGAGAAATTGTCAATCTCGGGGGTAAAGAAAAGATCACTACAACAGGAACTGAACCTTCAGCGGTGCGTGAAGCAAAAAACTCCTAGAGGGCGCAAATCGCACAGATGATGCGATTGAAGCCTATATGATCTTAATTAAATCGAATTATGTTATTTGGCCTTCAAAGTTTCTTGGAATTCCAGATGAACTGGTTGATCAGGAAGCGGAGAGGGCTTTTATTTTAGCCTCTGCTCAAAAACAAGCAAAAGATCAAAAGAAAGCCGAAGAAAAAGCTAAGCAACAGGCAAAATCGAAAAGGAGATAACTTATGGATAATATATCCTTTGGGTTTACCTTAGATGACGGTATGACCTCCGGCTTAAAAAGCATAACAGAGGCTTTAGCAGGAATTGTCAACTATCTCGAAGATGTTGATAAAAGCATCGAAGGTGTCGATAAGAAAAATTTTGACACTTTAAAAAAGAATGTAGCTCAAGCCTGTAGCAGTATCGATCAAATTGGTCAGGAGTTTGAAGAAGCTGGTTCTAAAGCCGCAGGTCTTAATAAAACTAATTTAAATAGTGTTTCCAAAACAGCCGATAAAGTTAGTCAGAGCGTTGGAGATATTGGTAATGAAGCTTTAGGCAGTGCTGCTGATTTAAAACGAATTAATGGTTCAAATATTAATTCTGTTACTTCTGCTGCTGAAGAAGCTTCTCAAGCTGTCGATAAACTTGGAGATGAGAGTCA
>CANRHC010000105.1 GCA_947630305.1 uncultured Bacilli bacterium | reverse complement strand
ATGCTTATTTTAAGTATAAATTTAGTTTGCAATTTTATTTTCAGTATTTTTTCTTCAATAATAAGTGCTTATGAAAAGTTTGTTTTTCAAAAAATTTTGAATATTTTAAGTATCTTATTAAAACCTTGTATTATGATACCATTATTATTTTTAGGTTATAAATCAATTACAATGGCTATAGTGGTTACCTTAGTTAATATTTTTATAATGTTGTCTAATTTTATTTTTTGTAAAAAGAAGTTAAAAATTAGTATAAAATTTAATGGATTTGATAAAGCATTATTTAAAACAATATTTGGTTATTCTTTCTTTATTTTTCTTAATGTAATTGTTGAAAAAATAAATTATAATGTTGATAATTTTATTTTGGGTGCTGTATGTGGAACTGTTGCGGTTTCAGTTTATTCAGCAGCAGTAAAAATTGAAGATATTTTTATAAATTTATCATCAAATGTTAATAATGTTTTATTGCCAAAAGTCTCAAAAATGGTAGCGCGTAATGCATCAAATGAGGAAATTACTGATGAATTTATTAAAGTAGGTCGATTGCAATATTATATTGTTTTTTTGATAGCTAGTGGTTTTATTTTATTTGGTAAAGAATTTATTTTAGCGTGGTTAGGTAATGATTTTGTCAATGCATATTATATTGTTATTATTTTAATGATTCCAGCTGTTGTACCTTTAATTCAAAATTTAGGTATAAGTATATTACAAGCTAAAAATAAACATCGGTTTAGAAGTATACTTTATATTTGTATTGCCTTAATTAATGTTATAATCAGTATTCCTTTAGCTAGAAGATTTGAAGGAATAGGAAGTGCTCTTGGAACATCTTTAGCTCTTTTAATAGGAAATGGTTTATTAATTAATATTTATTATTATGTTAAGATTAAAATTAATATTCCTAAATTTTGGAAAAATATTTTGAAAATGACTATTTATCATATTATTCCTATTACTGTTATTTTAGTAATTATGCATTTTATACCATTATATGGATACACAAGTGTTATTGTATATGGTTTTATTTATACAGCAATTTATTTTGGAGAATGTTATTTGTTTGTGATGAATGATTATGAAAAAAATCTTTTATTAAAATTCTTAAAAAAAATAAAAAGAAAAAGAAAAAAATTAAGTTAAGGGAGTGATATAATATGTCAATTAAGAAAAAAATAAAACGAATTTGCAAAAATTATTTTAGTAAAACAACTTCAATTAAAGTTCCGGTATATGAGGGAGAATTATTAAATGGCAAAACAGCTTTAATAACGGGTGGTACTAGTGGAATTGGTTATGAAATAGCAAAAAGTTTTTTAAAAAATGGGGCATCAGTAGTATTAACTGGAAGAAATAAAGATAAAATTAATAATGCTATTGATTCTTTAAAAAAATATGTTAAAGATGATAATACGGTTTTAGGTATAGAAATGGATATATCTAATATATCAATGATTGAAGATAAATTTAAAAAAATTTTAGAGTTATTAAATGATAGAAATATAGATATATTAGTTAATAATGCGGGAATTGTTAAAGGAAAAAAGATAGGTAGTGGATCAAAAACTTCCATTGATGATTATGAAGTAGTATTAAAAACTAATTTAGAAGGACCTTACTTTTTATCACAAGAAGTTGCCAATTATATGAAAGAAAAAAAGATTAAGGGAAATATTTTAAATATTTTATCTTCATCAGCTTTAAGACCAGCTGTTAAACCTTATACTGTTTCTAAATGGGGATTAAGAGGTTTAACTATAGGTATGGCAAAAAGATTTATAAAAGATGGAATAGTAGTTAATGGAATTGCTCCTGGACCTACTGCAACTCCAATGTTAATTTCAAATGATAAAGATGAGGATTTATCTTTAGAAAGTTCGCCAGTTGGTAGATATATATTACCAGAAGAAATAGCAAATTTAGCAGTTTTTATGGTTAGCGATATGGGTAGAATGATTGTAGGGGATATTGTATATATGACTGGTGGTGCTGGAATAGTGACAGTTGATGATATTAATTATTAAAATTTAGTTATAGTAAAATAAAAATCTCACGTTTCCATATAAATAAAGGAAAGAAGTGAGATTTTTTAAAATTTAGAATTTTTATAAAATTATTATATTTTTTTATTTAATAATTCCATAATATTTATAAAAATCCCATAATTTATTATTTTTAAGAGAACCAAAAATTTGAAATATTGCTAAACCACTTGATGCATTAGCTTCTAATACTATAAAGCCATCTTTCGTTACAACTACATCCCAAGCAATAAATGGCATATAAGGAAAGTTAGAAGCAACATCTATTAATTCTTTAGTAATTTTGTTCCAATTTGGTATTTTGACTCCTTTAATTTTGGCTTTTGTATCTGGATGATTAGTAATTGAAGTTGTATCGCAAAATTTTTTAGTTTCTCCAAGTATTCCATTCTTGATATCAATCATTGAAACGTATCCACCTCTTGAAGCATTGTCTACACTTCCTGTTTCTAAACTACCAAATCTATGAACTGCAATTGGTATAATAAATTTATTTGTTTTTGGATCTTTTATAGTAACTATTCTTATAGTATTAGCAGAGTTTGGATATATATTTGCAGAATACTCGTGTTGTTTAATATATTCATTTACAATGTAATCATTTAGATTTTTAATTTTATCATATAATTCTTCTATTTCGATTAATTTATAGTCAAAATAATATTTATCTTTTTTATTTTCAATTGTAAAAATGCCACTTCCGCCACCTTCTTCTATAGGTTTTAAAATAACTTTTTTATTTTCAATTAATTTTAGAAAAGCCTCTTTGCTCATTTCTTGCCCATCTAATGATTCAATTTTTTTATTAATGTAACATAATATTTTAGGAACATTTACATATTGCTTAAAAAAGTTAGTAAAAGCAATTTTATTATCCAATAAAAATTTATATTCTCCATCAATTTCTCTAGAAACATATCTAGAATATTCGGAAATATAATCTTTAATATTATCTTTATTTAATTTATATAAATCAAAAAAATAATTTGAAAAATTATATTTTAATGCTAATATTTTATTCCTAAAACCAATTGATTTGTGCTTTTTGCCAATTCCAATTAAAGCATGTTCGTACCAAAGTTTTACTTTTTTAATTTTTAAATATGTTTTATAACCTTTTTTCATAATTTTATAATACTCCTTTTGTTACATTTTAACATTAAATATATAAACTTTCAATGTTATGTGTTATAACGTTTTATTTCAATTTTATTTTTAGGGTAAAAAAATTGTCGTTGCTTTTGGTATATAAATATGATAAACTTTTTTTAGCTGATAATAATAACAATTAAGAGGAGTTAGTTTATGAAAAGTATAAATAAAGATTATGATTTAAGAAAATTGCAATTAGTTGAGTTAGATATATTAAAAGAATTTGTTAGAATATGTAATAAAAATAATTATACTTATTATATAAGTGGTGGTACATATTTAGGAGCTGTTCGAACTAAATCTTTTATTCCTTGGGATGATGATATAGATGTAGCAATGCCAAGAGAAGATTATGAAAAATTTATAAAAAATGTTCATAAAGAATTAAATAAAAAATATGATTTTCATCATTATAAAGAAACTAAAAATTATTATCATTATTTTGCCAAAATTGTTGATAATTCTGTTAAAGTTGTAAATAATTCTTCTAAAAATGCTAAAACAGAGCCAGTTTGGATTGATATTTTTCCTTTAGATGGAATGCCTAAAAATAAAATAAAATTATTGTTTCATAAATTTGTTTTACTAGTTAAAAGGGCTTTATTACAGTTTTCTTGTTTTGATGATATTGTTAATTTAAAATCTAAAAATCGTCCATTAATTGAAAGATTTTTAATTTTTATTGGAACTCATTTTAATATTGGAAAACATTTAGATCCTATTAAAAGATTAAATTCAATTGATAAATCTTTAAAAAAGTATCCTGCTAGTAGTTCTTGGTGTTATGTTAATTTTATGGGCTCTTATAAGTTTAAAAGTATTATTGATAAAAAAGTATATGGAAAGGGTAGG
>CANRHC010000104.1 GCA_947630305.1 uncultured Bacilli bacterium | reverse complement strand
TTAACACCTTTATGAGGTTCTTTACCAAGTTCTTTTTTAACTAATTCTTGAATATATGGAATACGAGTTGAACCACCTACTAAGATTACTTCATCAATATCTTTAGCACTTAGTTTAGCATCTTTTAATGCTTTTCTAACTGGTTCTAGAGTTGAATCAAATAAATCACGACATAAATCTTCAAATTTAGCTTTAGATAATTCCATATCTAAATGAACTGGACCATCACTACTTTGAGAAATAAATGGTAAATTAATTTGGGTTTTACTCATACCAGATAAATCTTTTTTAGCTTTTTCAGCAGCATCTTTTAAACGTTGCATAGCCATTGAATCTTTAGTTAAATCAATACCATTTTCTTTTTTGAAAGTATCAGTCATCCAATCAATAATTCTTTGATCGAAATCATCACCACCTAAACGGTTATTACCACTTGTTGATTTAACATCGTAAACACCATCACCAATTTCCAAAATAGAAACATCAAATGTTCCACCACCTAAGTCATAAACTAAGATAGTTTGTAATTTTTCTTGTTTATCTAAACCATAAGCTAGAGCAGCCGCGGTTGGTTCATTAATAATTCTTTTAACATCTAAACCGGCAATTTTACCAGCATTTTTAGTAGCTTGTCTTTGAGCATCATTAAAGTATGCTGGAACAGTTATAACAGCTTCACTAACTTTACTTCCCAAATAACTTTCAGCATCAGTTTTTAATTTAGATAAAATCTTAGCAGATATTTCTTCAGCTGTCCAATCTTTATCATTAGCATTAGTCTTTTCGGCAGTTCCCATTTTTCTTTTAATAGATGAAATTGTATTTTTAGGATTAGTTACTGCTTGACGTTTTGCACGATCTCCTACTAATGTTTCACCATCTTTAGTAAACGCTACAACACTTGGGGTTGTTCTTCCTCCTTCATCATTTGGAATTACAACAGGACTTCCTCCTTCCATAATTGCTACACAACTATTAGTTGTACCTAAATCAATACCTATAATTTTACTCATATTTATCATTCCTTTCCTATTTTGAGTAATTATTCAATATTATTCACTTTCACCATTGCTGGTCTAATAACTTTATCTTTATAAATATAACCCTTTTGCATACAATCAATAACAATATTATCTTCAACATCTTTTAAATGATCAATTAAAACAGCATTCATAGAAACTGAATCAAAAGGTTTACCAACACATTCAATTTCTTTTACTTCCATTTTCTTTAATATTTCTACTAGATTAGCATAAATCATTTTAAAACCACTTAAAAATTTACTTAATTCATCATTTAAATTTTCATCATCAAGCATTAAAGCTCGTTCAAAATTATCGACTACGGGTAAGATTTCTAAAATAAGTTTCTCACCATCATATTTCAATAATTTCATCTTATCTTCATCAAAATGTCTTTTCATATTTTGCATTTCCGCAGTTATTCTTAATACTTTATCACTTAATTCAGTATTTTGTTTAACTAATTTTTCATTTTGTTCATGCCATTTATTGTTATTGTTTTTCTTCTTTTTGACTTTTTCATTATTTTCTTTAGTAACTTTCTCGTCCACTTTTAATCCTCCTTATTTAACTCTTCATTAATATATGATAAGAGTCCAACAACTTTAGCATATTCCATTCGCTTAGGTCCAATAATAGCAATAGTACCATCTTCTCCATTACGATGAAATGTTGTTTTAATAACTGTTACATTCGGGTCAAATTCATTTTCCCCACCAATGTATACATTAACCCCTTCTTCATCTTCACTTGCTTCAATTTTTTTAATAAAATTTTCATCATCAAATTTAGAAAGAATAGTTTTAACTTCTTCTAAATTACTATATTCAGGAGCATCCAATAAAAAATTGGCCCCACTTACATGAACATTATCATGAACTTTATTAGCAAAATCATGAAAGGTTTTAGAAAAAATATTATAAACTGTTTCATATTGTTTAATACGATCAGCAATAATAGGTTTAATCTCATATTCTAATCTTTCCGATACTTTTCTAATAGGCGTTCCAATTAACATTTTATTAATAATTTCACAAGTTTCAACAATTTCATTAATATTAACATTATGTGATAAAGTAAATTGTTTATTTTGAACAATCCCATAATCAGTACAAACAATAGCAACAATTCGATTATTACTTATTGGCACAATTGATACTTGTTGTAAATTATTATCAAGTGATTTTTTACCTAAAACAATACTAGTATAACTAGTTATCTCGCTAATAATTTCTACACATTGATTAATAGCATCAGATAACTGCAATTCATGATTTTGAAAAATTGTTTGTAATTTTAAAACATCCTCACCAGTTAATTCCTTAGGTTTCATTAATTTTTCAACATAATAACGATAACCTTTTTCAGATGGAATTCGACCAGATGATATATGATTTTTTTCTAAATAACCAGATGCCTCTAACTTAGCCATTTCACTACGAATAGTCGCCGATGAACATTGTAGTTTCTTACAAAGAGATTTACTGCCAACCGGTTTAACTGTTTTAATATAAGACTCAACAATGTACTTTAAAATACTTTCTCTTCGATTGTTCATCTACTCACTTCCTCTAGCACCTATTATATGCAAGTGCTAAAATAATTATACTAAAAAATTAGCACTTGTCAATATATTTTGCTAATTTTTATGTCAATATATATTTTTATTTATTATTGATTTTATTCTAGTTACTATTAATATAAATATACTAGAAGGAAAAGTTAAAAAGTATTAATTCTAATCAAAAGATACACCTTCCCATGATGAATGAACAGTGGCATCTGGTCTATTGGCTGGGCAACTAGACAAATAACTTTGGGCATATCTTCCCCCAAACATAGATGTTACATCCGCATCAGTTTTATGAATAAAATTTGTACCATAATTTATTTTAGTTAATGATGTACATCCACCAAATAAACCACTCATATCATCAACATTACTTGTATTAAAACTACTTAAATCCAGTTCTTGGATACTGCTCATTGCAGCAAACATACTTGATATTTTTTTTACATTGCTAGTGTCAAAACTACTTAAATTTAAAGTTTGTAAATTGCTCATTCCACCAAACATACCACTCATATCTGTTACTTTACTTGTATCAAAATTGTCTCCGAATGTTAGGGTTTGTAAGTTGCTCATTCCTCTAAACATTTGACTCATATTTTGTACACTACTGGTATCAAAATTATTTCCAAATGTTAAACTTGTTAAACTACCCATTCCGGAAAACATACTCCACATATCTGTTACTAAACTCGTATCAAAACCACTTAAATCTAAAGTTTGTAAATTGCTCATTCCACCAAACATAGAACTCATATTTGTTACACTACTCGTATCAAAATTGTCTCCGAAAGTTAAGGTTTGTAAGTTGCTCATTCCGTCAAACATACTACTCATATTTGTTACACCACTTGTATCAAAAGTTTCTGGAAATTTTAATTTTGTTAAACTTTGCATTCCTGCAAACATACGTTCCATATATTTTACACTACTGATGTCTAGATTTTGTATTCCTTCTATTTCGGTTACTTGTGAAAAATTATTAAATAAATTTGAACCGTAAGTATTTAATTTTATTCCCCCATCTCCTTGTAAATAGCCTATACAATTTGTATCTTCAGCTTCACATACTACATAACTTTGAATAGCATCAGTAATAGTATTACCTTGAAGACCTTCATTAAATGGGCCATATACTTTTTGCCCTTCTCCGGCTGTTTTTGCTTGCTTTTTTGTTTCTATTACTATTTTTGTTATGTTATTTTTATATTTCCACATTCCGTTTGTATCATAAGTAGCAATCAATCTTAATGTAGGAATTTCATATTCTTTAAAATATAAACTACATGTTGTTTTAGTATTATTAAGTCCTTTTACTAAAGGAGCCCATTCATTTTCATTCCATTCAATTGTTGCTCCATTATCACATGTTCCATGATCAAAAACTAAATTCTCACTATTTCCTTTCTGAGGCATTTCATCTAATAGTTGATCTTCTTTATAAAAAACAAATATTAAATCGGCATTTCCATAATAATTTACTTTTCC
>CANRHC010000103.1 GCA_947630305.1 uncultured Bacilli bacterium | reverse complement strand
TCAGAACGATAAAATTTAGCTATTTTACTGTTTAAAATTTCCTTTTCGTTAATTTTCATTTTCAACTCCTTAATTTGTAAATTTGTTTTTGTTTTTGTTTTTTCGTTAAGTTTATTATAACTCCACGTTTTATATTGTCAAGGGTATTTTTAAACTTTTTTTTTGAGAATTTTTAAGATAAATTTAATTTAGAAAAAACTTCATTATATACGCATATTGGCGGTATTTTCTAAAGGGTAAAAATTTCTCAGGAAGCTAATCAGAAAATACACGCATTGGTGGTATTTTGTTTTCTCAAGCTAAAATAGACAGAGTGGTGGTGTCCAGGTGGATTGCGTATTTTGCGCATGTTTGGCGGTATTTTATCAGATTAATCTGATTTTAATCCGCATAATGCGCAGAGAGCATACCTAGTATATTTTAGCTTATTTTAAATTTATTCTATTATTCAATCTATTAAATTTTATCATGGGGGACAATAAGAATCAATCTAAAAATTTAATAAAAAAGTTTATAAAATAACTTGACAAGCTAGATTTATCTAATTATAATATGAGTATAAAATAAATTGACTTGAAAAAAAAGTTTAAATATATTTTAAAAAAGCTATTGACAAGTTATTAATTCAAGTTTATAATAATAGTATAAACAGAAAAGGAGTTTAAATGAAAAAAGAAATATTAGAAAAATTAGATAAATTATCAGAAATCGGAAAGGTTAAAAAGACAACTGATAATTTAGGTTCTAATTATATATTTGTTGAATATGATAGAAGGTTCTTCATTAGTTATACTGAATTTAAAGATATTAATTCAAGCGTTTTAAATGTTAGTTTTTACCGTTTTAATGAGTATGAACCTATTCCACTTGAAATTTTAAATAAGATTTTAGATAAAATGTTAAAATAGTTTATAAAAAGTATTGACAACAGATATTTTAAAGAGTTATAATAAAAGCATAAAAGAAAAGGAGTTAAAAATGTTAAATAATAATCAATTAAATAAATTAAATGATATTTTAAGTAATGTTAATAGTAGTAATGTTGAAATTGATAACAGAAGGGAAGATACATTAATTGTATCATTTACGAATAGTCAAACTGGTATGAAATATAATTTATTCCATTCAACATTTTGCAGAGCTTTAAATAAAATAGAAAGGGTAAATAGTTTTAAATTTCCCGAAGAAAGAAGAAATATTTCATTTAATACTTTTATTAATAATTTAAAAAAAGTTATATAAAATAATTTAAAAAAAGAGTTGACAATTATAAAATAGACTGATATAATAGTAGCATAATAACAAAGGAGTTAAAAATGAATAAAGATAATAATAAAATTAATGTTGTAATGGATACGTTAGGGACTTATGGATTATTTGACTATGATAAAGTCAGATTTGCTCAAGAATTAGTCGAGCAGGACTTTTTAGCTACAAAAGATGATGTTATTAAATTTTATGATATTTTAATGGAAATACCTGACGAATTTTGGGACAAGGAAGATATTGACGAAATTAAAAATTATTTAATTAAATTAATGGATAATAACAATTTTGACCAGCTATTATCTTTAGTTGAGTATTTTGAAAATTGCGAACCTATTATTTATAATAATACAGAAGAATTTGTTATATTAAAGTTTGAGGAAAAGGGAATTGACTTTGAAAAGATAAATCAATTTTTTAATGATAAAATAATTGACGAAATGGTGGCGGAATATATTAAAGACGCAGATTATATGACTGATTATTATTTTACCTCATACGGTGAGATTTTAGAATGTTTACCCTACTAAAATAATTTAAAAAAGAACTTGACAAACTAAAATTTAACGTGGTATAATTATAGTAACAAAAAAGTTATACCACCTAGTTTATACCTTACCTTAGTTATAAATTATATGAGGTTAAAATAACATACCTCCTAATTTATAGCTAAGGTATAAGTTAGGTAAATAACATACCACCTAGTTTTTAATTAAGGTTGTATGTATATAAGCTCAAGAAAAAAAGTTAAAATTAATTGAAAAAAAGTGTTGACAACTTTAAATTCAAGAGTTAAAATTAAAGTATAATAACAAAGGAGTTAAATATGAATAAAGATATTAAAAGCGCAGAAGAAATTAAAACAATAGGAGAATTTAAAAACTTTTTTAAACCTAATATGATTTATTGTAGTAACGCTTTAAATATATCAGAAATTGACTATTGGGAATTTTTGAGCGGAGATTGGGAAGATTTAAATGATACTACAAGGTATTATATAATCGATTCTTTAACAGCAGAAAGATTAAGTGAAGATTTTGTAGACGAAATTGTTTTATATAATGATGAGTTTGATTTATACGTATGGGCACTTGAATGTTACGGTATGGATATAAACTTTGTAGGAATGGAATATAAAAAAGCTCAAGAAAAAAGATAAAATTAGTTGAAAAAAAGTATTGACAAAGTATTAAGCAGGAGTTAAAATAAAAGCATAGAACAAAAGGAGTTTAAAATGTTTAAGTATATAACAAAATTATTTAGTGCAAAAAAAGCAATCACGAAATCAGAAAAGCTGGAATTAATTCAAGATGGCAATATCGTAAAATTTAAAATCCGAGATAAACAAAATGCGTGGTATGCTACTTTCAATATGTCAACAGGGAAAAATATAACAAATGTACGGTATAATATCGGTAAAATGTTGAAAGAAGTCAATCCTATTAAGATTGATATATCTAATTTTATAACCGCATTAAATGGTGTTATTTAATCGAATTTCAAGTAAAATATTTAAACAAGTTAAATGAGCTTAAGTCAAAAAGGCTTAAGCTTAATTATTTATCTGACCTTGGTATAATACCATGGTATGATTATAATTATTTAATATCCGAGTTAAATAATAGAATTATTATACTAGAAAATTGCTTAAATAACAATAGTAAAATTTTATAAAATATTTTAAAATAACTATTGACAAACTTAATTTTATCTATTATAATATAGTCAATGGTTAAGTTATTCAATCTTAATTAAGTCAATAAAATTTTATAAAATATTTTAAAAAAACTATTGACAAGGTTAAATTGAACTGATACAATATAATCATAATAAAACATTAAAACATTTAGTTTTAATAGATAGGAGTTTAAATGAAAGGTTATAAAAACTATTTAAAAGCCGAACTACACAGACTAATGGAATTATACGATTATATCAATAATTTTAGATTTAATGGGTATGATGGTCGATTGGTTAATTATATCCAGAAATTAATTTTAGATAGAACAGTTATAATTTGGGATGAGATATTTAAGTATAACCTCGACCGAGACTGGGGAGAATTATAATAAAATTAATTTAAATAAAAACTTGACAAACTGATATTTTAGTTGTATAATATAATTAAAGTTAAACAAGGAGTTTAAATGAAAGAACCTAGTTTATTGATATCAGAAATTGATGAGTTAATTGAACTTCAGAAGGAATTAACTGAAGAAGAATTTAACGATTATATGGCAATGTTTTATCCCGATATAATATTATGGGAAATGGAAGAACGCGATATTTTATCCTAGGGTATAATCCCTAGGTTTAAGCTTAAGAAAAAAACTTTTAAAATTAATTTAAAAAAACTATTGACAAACTAATTTAATGAGTATATAATATAATTATAAAAACAAAGGAGTTAAAAATGTTAAATTATAATAGTTTTGCTAAAAGATATATTTTAAATAATTTTAATGAATGTTTGGAATTATTAAATAGTTTAAATAATAATGGTAATATTGATTCTTACGAATTTAGTGTTAAATTTAATGAAACCGAAATTGTAGTTTTAAATAAAATAACTGGCGGAATAAATATAATAGAACCGAACTCAAACTGGAGAACGGCAAATATAATATCGTTAGAACTTAAATTAAATAGATATATAAAATATTATAATATTGATTTAAATAATTTAAAAGCTGCTTAAGTTAAAACGGGGGATAAAAGCCCCCAATTTTTTTACTCAAACTTTTAAAATTATTTTAAAAAAACTATTGACAAACTTAAATTAATCTGATATAATAATAGCATAATAAAACAAAGGAGCTTTTAAATGGAATTCAACAACAAACTATTTGAGCAAAGGTATAACAAACTACAAGGATATTTAAATAATATTCAAGAAAAGGTTTATTGGTATAAAATAGATATACACACAGGCAATTTTATATATAAACAAATCTTAAAGTGTATGGCAAGTACGTTAGAAATCAATGCGGAAATGAGCCAACTAAAAAGGGTATGATAAAATACCCAATTTTTTTTTTTTTTTTTTTTTTTTTTTTTTTTTTTTTTTTTTTTTT
>CANRHC010000102.1 GCA_947630305.1 uncultured Bacilli bacterium | reverse complement strand
TCATCACCGTAACAGTAAGCAATACCTGAACCCTGATATCTTTTAACCTGACTGGCTTTATCTGCACCTAATGCATAGAACTTTTCACCAAACAACGTAACGGTATTAGAACCCTGTTTAACTTCACCGATATGGGCTGTGCCATATATTTGACGCATCGGTTCTAATATGTTCCGTTCTATTGTCATTTGAGTATTACCGATTAGAACTTTTAAACCGTCTCGGTCTTTATATTCAAGAATCCGTTTAGGAATAATGAAATAGTCTAGATAAGTTTTACCGGATCGAGTTGCTCCCTCTTTAATATTCCAGCGGTGTGTACTGTTATTCCAAAACTGTTTCTGCATCTTCGAGAGCTTCATTATTGATCCCTTGAATTAATTCTTCTAACTTATCTAATCCGTTATCCCCTTCTATAACTCTGCGCAATGCTTCATTCTTCATTGCTAACTGTTTGTTTTCGAGTTCTATTTTTTCCAGTTCTAAATCGTTATATGGTCTATCTCGGTACTGGTTTCTCCCCCAGTTCTTTAGCAGAAATATTAGAGATACGTTATCCGGTGGATAATATTTATCCCCTTCAGTAAAGCCTATAGCTTTCTTAAACATTGCATTTTCCAATATTTCTACAGATTGTTGACGTCCTTTTTTTATAGCCTCGCAAATATCGCAATACTTATTAATCCATCTATAATAAGTAGCTGGATTAATTCCCATATTTTTAGCAATTTGTTCATCTGTTAAACCTAACCTTGCCCATTGTTTAATTTTGAGAAGGCCTTCATCGGTTAACCAGTCTTTATATTTTGCCAATGTTCAGCCTCCTGGTTGTAAGTAATATTTCTCCAACCGAAAATAAAACGGTAAAATTCAGCACATAAAAAAATATTCAGCACACAAAAGCAAAAAACAGATATGTTTTAAGGGGGAATACACTTCTTATGTGCTGACTTCTACCGTCTTAGAGAAATAAAAAAACCGCCTTCAAAAGACGGTTAAATAATAAAGATGCCCCATTACGATTATCTACTAATATCCATATATATTATACTAGCAATGCTATATCTTATTTTTAATGCAAATTAATTAATTAGTATTATTTAGTATTATTCGCAATGATTATTACTTGTGTTTAGTTTCTCTAATGCTTCATTGTGCAGGTAAATAGTATGAGGTTTACTGTATCCAACAGAAGTTCTAACATCATCCCATTCCATGCCTTCAATGTATCTTAATGTTAAAATCTTAATCAGGATGCCATCATCAAGCAAATTGATCTGATGTTGTACTTCAGTTCTTATTTCTTTAGCATCAGCAGTTGCTTTCTTGGCATCTTCTATGATTTCCATATGTTTAACGATATCTCTAGTTGTATTATTACTAACACTCGTATTTCTGGGCATCCCATCTAAAACTTTACATGATGGTTCAATTACACGGTATTTCCATTCATCTGCCTGACGCCATAAACTTTCAGCTTCAAACAGTGCATTACGGTAACGCCATAACCATTTAATCTTTCTCTTCTTTTCTTCCTTTTCCATTTTCTCCTTCCAGTTTATCCAGCAAATGTTTCATATCATCATCAAACGCCTGGCTGTAATATTCAGACTTAGCATTAATATTCCTAAGTCTTAGAATATTCGCTTTAAGTATTTCACGTTCAATTTTGATATTGTCACGTTGAGCTGTTAGGTTCTGAAATATAAAGATTAGAAATAAAATATTAACTACCACTAATGTGACTACTAAAGTAAATGTTACATTACTCATACTCTAATTCCCCTATTAACCAATCAACATTTACTTTTAGTTTTTTCAAATCCTGCTTTGGTTTTTCCTTGTACTTATATCTCATTAAGTATTTCATAATGTTGTAAATACAAGATGCTTCAAAGCTGGATAAATCAGAACCATAGAATTTATAAATAGTTTTAATTACATCTTTAACTTCAACATCATTACGGTAATAGTAACTTTGCTTTTCTACTTTACTAGTACCTTCAGGATTCGAATTTTTTATTTCCTTCATTTGTTCCACCTATTGAAAGTTAACATTCAAACCCTAAACTATTAAGCTCTTCTATTTCCCGCTTAGTTAAAGATTCATTACTATCCACTAACCTTAAATAATCAGGATTTCCATTAAGTCTTAACCATCTGCTAGCTATAAGCCAGTTATTAAAAATCATAGGCTTATGTTTACCGTCTGTAACAAACCGATTTAATTTAATATTCTTAACTAAAATCAAAAAACTATTTCTCCTTCATCCACGAATTGACTTTTCCAACACTATCCTGATAATGCCCGTTATATGGAGTATCTGTCTGTTGATCTGACTTTAAAAAAACAATCTGTGTAATTTTATTAGTTTTAGAAAGCTTAAAAGGTTTATTACTTAAATTAACAGCGAGTAATGTTAACTGCCCTCTAAAACCAGCATCAACATGCCCACCTATATCTCCAATAGAAACACCTAAACGGGCAAATGAACTTTTAGAAACAGTTTTAGCAACTATATCCAGCGGTAGATTAACTGTTTCTTTAGTAACTACTAGTTTTGATTCACCTGGTGCTAGTTCAAGTGTTCCTTCACTATCAGCCAGTGTTAAATCATAACTATTTGACGATAAGTTATCTTCATCAAACGGTTTAATCAAACTCTTATCTTCTACAAGATTCTTTATTGTTTTACTACTTAATACCATTTTCTTTACCATCTAACCTATCAAAAAATTGTTCACGTTCTTTTTGATTCAACAATAATCCATCAAGATATCCTTTTCTCATAATTTTCAGAACTAGATCATTTATTTTCTTATCTTCATTTGTAAACAGAAGATAATCTGAATTAACATTACAACTGAGTAAGGGTAATTTCATATTGTATTTTTTTAATAGTTTTATTTCTTCTGTAGTAAAATCATTTAAATCTAGTGTTATTTCTTGACTGTTTTTCATTAATGACCTCTGTTATTTTCCTGTTCCATAACATCAACTAACACATCAAAACTTATCTGATCCCAAAGTTGCTTCCATCCATCTTCTAAAACATCAATACAATGATCAGATTCAAATCCATAAGCATCTGACATATCTTGTAGCATTTCTTTAAAATCAGAAACAAGACTTATAAATAAACTGGCTTCATGAACATCTTTAAAATAAATTTCAAGTTTCATCATCTAAACTTTCTAACAAATTATTTATATCTTTGAAGATTTTAGGAGTTCCAATCTCATCACGAAATTTTTTGTAATTGAAATTTTCACGATAGAACAATAATTTTTTCCCCTCAGTACTTTTCTTAGGATCCCATAAACAAATAGAACCATGTTTTTCGCATGCAATATATGGTCTTTCATCATGAATATTTACTTCAAATGTAAATCCTCTATCGTTTAATATATAAGAATTCTCATATATAAAACCTTCACCCAGTAATACTTGTATTTCACATAAGTCTAATACATGCAAAATTATCTCTTGTGCTATTAGATCGAACTTATCCTGTTCAGTTATCTTAATCTTCACTTAACTGTCTACTTATTAATACCATAATCCTTTTCCAGTTCTTCCACTATTTTTTCCATCTCTTTCACTTCAGATAAAAAATCCCAATCCATAAAAGTACTTTTAGTTATACTATCTTCAGGATTAACTTTCTGAATTTCTTGTATTAAGTCACCATGTATTCTTGAAAAATCACCACTGTAAAACGGATAAATCATTTCCAACAATTTCAGTAATTCTTCTGAAGTAAATTTAAGTGTTACATAATAATCTTTTGTTTCATTCATTTTTTTTGTTCTCTGTTTGGTAATTTAGATACATCTTCTAAAAGTGGTAGAATATCTTCATCATCCAAAAATCTAACAACATCATCCGTTATAGGTGTATCATAAATGATTGTCCAGTCATCACCTTCATAAGTTAAAATAGCAGCTTCTAAACCAAACGAATATTCAGGTGAAATAAAACTCACTCCATAACCATTAGGAAAAGTTATTATTGTTTGAGCTGTTATAGGAGCTCTAGGTAAATCAGAAAGCTTACCGCCTAATTTCTCAATATCATCTTCATATTGGTTTACCGCATAAAGATCATTTTCTCTTGTTAATGTATTATGAATTAATAGCATTTAATTATTCCTTTCATTATTCTTCACTTAACTGCTTACTTATTTGACAAAGAATATCATATACTATTGAATCTATATCTTGATCTATTAAACCAAATGATTTGTTACATTTTGATATGCCATAATCCATTATCTCTAATACGTCACAAAATGCTTTAACATCACATTCATCTTCAAATTTAATTGTTATTTCCATAGTTC
>CANRHC010000101.1 GCA_947630305.1 uncultured Bacilli bacterium | reverse complement strand
CGTCAACAAAATTAACTTTTTCACGTGGTACAAATATATTATCACCATTAATACGAACAACTACACTGTCATCTATAATCCGATTATTATCATCTAATAAAACTGTGGCTTGGGAAATATAATAATCAGCTTCTTCATCAGCCGTCATATAAACAACATCATCCATTTGAACAACACCATCAATTACTCGCCGATAAGGAGTCATTATAAAACCATACTCATTAACTTTGGCATATCCAGCTAAAGAAGTAATCAAACCAATATTTTGACCTTCAGGACTTTCAACTGGACAAATACGACCATAATGACTAGCATTTACATCACGAACATCCATACCAGCACGATCTCTTGATAATCCACCAGGTCCTAAACTAGATAAACGACGCTTATCAGTTAACTCAGCAATCGGATTAATTTGCTCCATAAATTTAGACAACTGACTTGATCCAAAAAATTCTTTTAAAACAGCAGTTACTGGACGAATATTAATCAACGATTTAGGGGTTATATCAGCCATTTCTTGAGTAGTCATTCTCTCACGGATAACTCTCTCCATCCTTGACATACCAACCTTAAATTGATTTTGAATCAACTCGCCAACTTGTCTTACTCTTCGATTTCCCAAATGGTCAATTTCATCAGTAGAACCAATACCATCTTGTAAATTTAGGTAATAACTAATAGCAGCATATATATCAGGAATAGTTAAACGTTTTTCATCAACACTTTGATCAGTACCAATAATTTTAATAATCTTCTTCGGATCATTTTTATCAAAAACCTTAATTTCCTGAACCGTCTCATAAGAATCTAACTCTTGATTAATAATTGTCTTATGAAAACCATATCCATTTGCTAAAACATCTTTAATACTATCTAAAACTTCTTTAGTAATCAAAGTACCTTTTTTAACAAGAACTTCATTATTTACTTTAATATCCTCAGCAATAGTACATCCCATTAAACGATTTTTAACATTTAATTTCTTATTAAATTTATAACGACCTACTTTAGCTAAATCATAACGGAAATGATCAAAGAAACGCGTTACAATATGATTCTTTGCTGAATCTAAAGTAGCAGGTTCTCCTGGACGTAACTTTTCATAAATCTCAATTAAAGCTTCATCAGTATTTTTAGAACTATCTTTTTCAATAGTATTAGTTATATAAACATTATTTCCAAAAACACTTTTAATATCATCATCACTAGATAAACCTAAAGCTCTTAAAAAAGTTGTAACAGGAACTTTTCTTGTACGATCAATACGAACATACATAACATCACGAGCATCAAGTTCAAACTCTAACCAAGTACCACGATTAGGAATCATTTCCCCAGTTATAATATGACGACCATTCTTATCAATCTCATATTTAAAATATACACTTGGACTACGAACTAATTGGGATACAATAACTCTTTCAGCACCATTAATAATAAATGTTCCAGCATCAGTCATTAAAGGCATATCACCTAAAAATATTTCTTGCTCTTTAACTTCACCAGTCTCGTGAATAAAAACTCTTGCTAAAACTTTTAATGGTGCAGCATAAGTAACCATTCTTTCCTTAGCTTCTTTAATAGAATATCTAGGTGTATCAAAAGAATAATCACCAAAATCAATAGTTACATTACCAGTAAAAGATTCTACTGGAAATAATTCTTCAAAAACCTCTTTAATACCAGTTTCTAAGAATTCTTGATAACTTTTCTTTTGAATTTCCAAAAGATCAGCCAACTCCATAGTATTCTTACTTTTAGAAAAACTTCTTCTCGTACGATAATCTCCACATTTTTTTAGTTTATAAGCCACAATTTCACCCCATCCATCTATTTATTGCTTAATTAAAAAATTAAACATATCGCCAATATAAAATTATAAAGACAAAAAAAACTTTTGTCAACGATTTTTAGCTTTAATTACATAAAAACCTTTAGATTTATCAATAACTTCACAATTATACTGTAAACTAAGTTCTTTTAAAATACTTTTAGCACCCTGATCCTTACGCATCACAAACCATAAAGAACCATCAAGATTTAAAAAATTACTTGCATCTTTTAAAATACTTAAAACAACCTTTTTACCTGCTCTTATAGGAGGATTACTAACAATTAAATCAAACTTATCAGAAACATTTTCGTAACAATTAGAAAAAAGAGACTTACCTAATACTTTATTCTTAGTTATATTTTTATTGCACAAATGAAGAGCACGTTCATTAACATCAACCATCAAACATTGACAAGAAAAAATTTTGCTTAAAACAATTCCAATAAAACCATAACCACATCCAACATCAAGAATATTTTCACAAGAATCACAATTATGCAAAATAGAGTCAACAAGCAATCTACTACCATAATCAATATGGTCTTTAGAAAAAACACCTAAATCACTAAAAAAAGTGAAAACAATACCATTTTTTTCAAAATTAATTGTTCTCATTTCACTTTTTAAATCTTTATTATTGGTAAAATAATGTTCCAAATTATCACCTTTTCATTATTTTTTTATGAAGCAACATAAGGATTTCCAGTTGTTCCTGGTTCAGTTGCACCTTGTGTTTCAGAAATTGTAACAGATGATTTTAAATAGACAACCGGGCGAATTGCATATGAATAGGTAGAACGATAACCACCTTGCAAACCATTGTAACTAGAAAGAGTGAAAGCAATATTTGCACCAGTTGTATTTGAAATTGGATTTAAAACCCATTCGGACGTACTAGATGTTTTTAACCAATCATCATCTTTACAACCATCTTCATTATATTTATTCATACTTTTGGTTAAACATGTACTTCTTATCGTTTTTCCAACTGCATAACCAAAATCACTTGGATGCATTAATCCAACATATCCATCCCATGTTGTTTTTCTTTCTACTTCATCCTTACAATAATTTGATATACTACTTTGGCTTGAGCAAAATTCTTTACCATTATGGCTTCCTCTTTCGGCCAAATATGTATTACTAGCTGTCCATTCAGAAGTATCATAAGTTGCAAATGTTCCAGTATTCCATCTTACTTTAGCAATTTTACTTTTTGCTGCATCACTTAGACCACTACTTGTAAAATCACAAGTGTTCGTACTATCATTAATACTCGCATAACAACGACCAGCTAAGTTATCCCAATACAAACTTCCCCCATATTCAGGTTCTTCATTGTTATATATTTCTTTAGGATTTAATAGTTTCATTAAGTCAGCTTGACTCCATTCATTTACACCATAACCAGCATTAACTGTATTTGGTGAAGAATCCCAACTATAACTTCCTATACTACTTGATCTAACAATCTTTATTAAACTTTCACTTCTTTCACCATTATCTAGACTTGTTACACGGTTCATCACACCTATAATACGCCATAGGATTGGTTGTCCAGTACCATCTCTATCGCCAATATCTATATAATTATTTGGATTAGACCCTATATATCTTAAATTTCTATCTTCTGTATCATCATATATTAACTCTGGATTTTCTTTTTCTTGTTCTGCTTGTTCTTTTTCTTCAAATATTCTAGCATTAATATTATCAATACTAACTTGAGCTTTGTCTTTAGTAGTTGCATTATTAATAATATTGATACTTGCTTCAAAAGTTTTTCCCATTAAATCATTTTCAGCTTTATCAGCAATCCAAATATATAAATTATATGTAGCAGAATCTCCACCAGTAACTATTTGTCCTTCTTCATTTTTAGTTCCACCTTTAAGTATTCCAGATCCAATTACATATGATGTATCTAAATTAGCAATATTTAAATTACCTATTTCATTATTAATCTCCGTTAATTCTGAACCAGTAGTTGGTTTTGAACTACCCTCTTTATATATAGCATACTTAATATTATCAGCACTTATCGTATTAGTATCAAGTGTATTTAAAGTTATAATATAATTAGAATTAATTGTACAAGTATTAGTTATTGTAAATTGATAAGGTTCACTATTTAAACCAAGTTCATCAATTACAGGAAAAGTATTAGTTAAATTAATACTTGGAGCACCTTCTTCAAAACCAACACTAAAACAACCTGCAGAAACTTCATTCTCACCTACTTGTTCTTTTTTTATTACCCATATAGCATATGATTGAGATATATATAAACAGCCTGCTAAAGAAAGACTAATTAATAACAACATAAATTTATATTTAAATTTCATATTTCATCATCCTTTTAAACTACTCTAAACTACAATTAGTATATAATAGATTAATATGTTTATCAAGTTTGTTTTTTTATTTAAAGAAAAATTTTTACATTTTTTGTAAAAATTTTACTTTTCTTTAATCGATTTAAATATTTTTTTCCAAAGATTCTCAGAAGAATAATTTAATATTCCAACTTTATATATCCTTAATCCATATTTAAAAATAACTATAGTAAATACTCCCATGTTTGACACTTTATTAATTTAATATTCAATTTTTCCTAGATTTTATCTAGTTTTTTTATTTTTTATTCTT
>CANRHC010000100.1 GCA_947630305.1 uncultured Bacilli bacterium | reverse complement strand
CTCGCGTTCGACTTGCATGTCTTAGGCATGCCGCCAGCGTTCATCCTGAGCCAGGATCAAACTCTCAATAAAAATAATTATTTAAGTTTAATCTAAGCTACTCAAATTGACTTTTTTACTCAGTTTTCAAAGATCATTTTCTTTACACTTTTGCAAGTGCAACAGTAATATAACAAATTCTTTTTTTAATGTCAACTACTTTTTTCGACTTTTTAAGAATTTTTTTACTGTTTAGCTGATTTCTTTACATAATTCAAGAATGTAAATCAATTTAATACTAAATTTTGCCTCAACCATTACTATTATAAGCAAATTTTAAACATTTAATTCATCAGCACGTTTTACATTCTACATCAAAGTATATGTAAATGCAAGCAAAAATTGCTATTTTTTCAAAAAAAATTAAAAATTTGCTATTTTTCAAACAAAATATATAAAAAAAAAGACTTTAACAAACCTATTTAACATAAGGTATTAAAGCCATAAATCTTGCATACTTAATTTGCTCAGCAATATGTCTTTGATGTTTAGCACAAGCACCAGTCATACGACGAGGTAAAATCTTACCTTTTTCACTTATATACTTATTAATAATCATAACATCCTTATAATCAACACTTTTTCCAGCACACATCTGACATATCTTTTTCCTTTTTCTTCTAAACTCTGCCATAATAACTCCTTTCTTTAAAATGGTAAATCATCATCAGATAAAGCAATCTCTTCCCCAAAATCCTTAAAAGGATCCTCACTAATATCCATTGTAGGCATTTCACTAGGAGACGGCATATCATTATAACTCGGCATAGGCTGTTCATAACTACTAGAATTATCAACACTATTAACATTACTATTTTTAGAACCCAAAAAAGTTACATTATCCGCAACAATATCAGTAGTATAATGTTTTTGACCATCACTACCATCATAACTTCCAGTCTGAATTCGACCATCAACAGCTACCTGACTACCCTTTGAACAATACCTAGCAATATTCTCAGCCTGTCTACGCCAAGCAATACAACCAATAAAATCAGTTTGAGGTTGAGCCCCTTGAGTACCAGGTCTAGTAACAGCAACAGTAAATCTTACCATACTAACCCCACTACCAGTAGTTCTTAACTCAGGATCCCTTGCTAACCTTCCAATTAAAATAACTTTATTCATATTCTACTCCTCATCTAAGCGAATAATCAAATGTCTTAAAACATTCTCATCAATACGAATCTTACGATCAAATTCAGCTATAGCTTCTTTACTAGCTTCAACTTGCATAACAAAGTAATAACCATTTAATTCTTTTTTAATAGGATAAGCTAACTTCTTCTCACCCATCTCTTTAAACTCAATAACTTTGCCTTTTTCACTTTCAATTAATGATTTAAAGCTTTTAGAAGTCTTTTTAATATCTTCAGCTTCCATAGTAGCCTTTACAATAAACATAACTTCATATTTATTCATACTTACACCTCCTCATGGTCTAATGGCTTTTAAAATAACTTAAAAGCAAGGAGTAAAATTCATTACTCGCCATTATTTTAACAAAAGAAAATTAGAAAGTAAACTAATTTCTAAAAATATTTATGTATTTTTCACAAATTTATGCTATACTATATTTGCAAACCCATTTAGGGGATTAGTTAAATGGTATAATAGGAGTCTCCAAAACTTTAGTTGGGAGTTCGATTCTCTCATCCCCTGCCATAAAAAAAATAACGAGTTATAACTCGTCACAATAAAAAGATTAAACATCTTTTTTTTTAATATTCAAAAATAGTAACTTTATTATTTTTATCAACACACAACAACACAATATCCTCAACCTTTCTACCATTTAAATAACCATCCAGCCATTTTAAATCTTTATTAGCTCTTCTTAATTCTTTATCATTTAACACACCATCAACAATAACCAAATAATTCATTGTCTGTTTACCACCACTTTTCTTAACACTACTTTTTAAATCATTACTTGTAATTGGTTGATAACTACCTTTTAACAAAACAGATATATCACCAGAAGACTCTAAAACAGCACAATCAAGCTCATTAATATCAAAACAACCCTTCAAACGACAATTTTCCAAAACCTTAGCAACACTTAATTTAGCATTTTCCAAATTCTCATAATTAAATTTACCATTCTCAAATAAAATAAGAGGATCACCATCCATAATTTCTTCAACATTATGATTATAATATGATAAAACAGAAAAAAGATAACCAATAAAGCCAAAAACAACCAACGCAATTATTCCATCATATATCGGAGTATCTAAACTAATAACACTATCAGCTGCTATAGAACCAATCGTAATACTCAAAACATAATCATATAAAGTTAAATTTTTAATTTGCTTTTTCCCTAAAATTTTAACAATAATAAACAAAGAAAAAAACATAATTAAACATCGAATAATAATTTCCAAAATAAATCACCTAAACTTAATATGGAATTTTTTAACAAAATATATAACAAAAGTGTTAAAATATTTTTAAGGGAGTGATAAAAATGGCAATAAGTGCTAAAGTAATTGGAATTACAACTACTAATGAAGATATAATAAAAAATACTTCATTACAAAATCTAGAAATAAACGGAGGACATGCAGCAAATATCTGCTACACCCAAAAAAACTATGATGAAATACTAAAAGAAGAAAAAGAAAAAACAATCAAAAGAGCAGAAGGAAACAAAATAAATCACCATCATTCAGTATTTGGGCATGACTACATTAGCTTATACTTTGAAGGAATACCAAAAATAATAGCAATGCTACTAAATAACGAACAAGAATATAATACATCAGAAAAATCAGGAAGATACACAACAATGTTTGGCACAAAAAAAGAAAATGAATTATATAATAAATGGTACAAAATATTTAATGAAGAAATAAAAAAAACATATCCAAATGAACAATACTTAACAGACATAATGATAAGTAAAAAAGCTAAAGAAAACGCTCGTTACCTACTATCAATCTTTATACCAACAAAAATGAAATATACAACATCATTTAGACAAATAAATTACCTTTACAACTTTACAGAAAAAATGATCAATGAACAAACAAATAATCCTTTAAAAAAAGAATTAAAACCATACCTAGAAGAATTTAAAGATGCATTAAAAAAGACAGGATACATCACCAATGGTATAAATGATTACCGAAATAGAGAATTTTCTTTAATTAAAGATGACAACAATTTTGATGAACATTTTAGTAGAAGCTATTCAGTTAATTATAATGCAAGTTTTGTAGCTTTAGCAGACCTACAAAGACATAGAACATTAGATTATTCACTATCTTTAAAAGATAATAAAGAATATTTTATCCCACCAATTATAAAAAATAATAATGATTTAGTTAAAGAATGGCTAGAAGATATATCAAACATTTCTAATTTCCCACAAGGTTTATTAGTAAATGTTAACGAAACAGGAAAATACGAAAACTTTATTTTAAAATTATACGAAAGAATATGTACTGCACCACAATTAGAAGTAATGCAAATCACAAAAGAAAATTTAAAAAAATATCTAGAAACATTAAAAAATTCAAAAAAAATAAATGATCAAAAAATTTATGAAGAAATGATCAATTATTCTAAAGGAGCACCTTGCACCTTTAACAACTTTATTTGTAAC
Source organism: uncultured Bacilli bacterium (assembly GCA_947630305.1). Classification (GTDB taxonomy): domain Bacteria; phylum Bacillota_I; class Bacilli_A; order RF39; family UBA660; genus Ventrenecus. The sequence goes on along the minus strand of CANRHC010000100.1, from coordinate 837 downwards.
AATCCATGTCATTTTAAAGATGGAATTAATTTAACTAGAAAGATATAAATATGAACAAAATAAAAGAACTACAAAAAAGAATTGATGAAGTTAATAACATCGTTTTCTTCGGTGGAGCTGGAACATCAACAGACAGCGGAATAAAAGATTTTAGAAGCAAAAACGGAATATATCATCTAAATTTAAAATATCCAGCAGAAATAATATTAAGCAACAATTTTTTCTATAACAACACTAAAGAATTCTATGAATTTTATAAAACAAATTTAAACAGCTTAAATACTGCACCAAATATAACACACAAATATTTAAAAAAATTAGAAGATAAAGGAAAATTAAAAGCAATAATAACCCAAAATATAGACGGATTACATCAAAAAGCAGGTAGTAAAATAGTTTATGAAATTCACGGAACAACCTTAAAAAACCATTGCTTAAAATGTCATAAAGAATTTGACGCAAAATACATTTTTAATTCAAAAGGAATTCCACTTTGTAATGAATGTAATGGATTAATTAAACCAGATGTAGTTTTATATGGTGAAATGTTACCAGATTGTTTTAACAAAGCAATAGAAAAAATAAATAATGCAGAAATGTTAATAGTTGCAGGAACAAGTCTAACAGTAGAACCAGCAAGTAGCTTAATTAATCTATTTAAAGGAAAATATTTAATCATAATAAATAATGACAAAACACCATATGATTATAAAGCAAACATAGTTATCAACGATAATATAGCAAAAGTTTTTAAACAATTAAAATAAAAATCCACGCCTAAAAGACGTGGTTTTTCGCGAAGGCCTATAAGGCCAGTTACTGGCGGCCTCCATTTGG
>CANRHC010000099.1 GCA_947630305.1 uncultured Bacilli bacterium | reverse complement strand
TAACATACCCCCCCCCCCTACGTGTCAAGAAAAAAGAAAACTCTTTACAGTTTTCCTTTACACTAAAAGCCATGGCCTCCGCCACCGCCTCCGCCAAATCCTCCGCCAGAAGAAAATCCTCCACCAAATCCACTACCATTTGAACCAGTAGCTGTTCTATCTCTTTGAACATTGGCAGTCATAATTGAAGAATTTATAGAGTTACTTATATGATTAGCTATATGATAACCATTATATGGATAATAATAATTATAATTTGGATATATATCTTGGAATTCTTTAATTTTAGTATTCATTACTTTTTCTACTTTATCTGCTAAACCAAAAACTGTTGCATAAACTAAATATCTTTCCCATAAGACAATTTCTGGTAATTCTTTTGTATCAAATGTTCCAAAATCATTTAAAAAATTTTTAAAAGCTTTCCATCTAACATAATCTTCATTACCTTTTTTACTTCTTTTTTTAATCATTAAAGAATATATTAAAAAGATCATACTTAATGGAAAAACAATAAATCCCAATATAAAATCTACTCGATAATAATATGTTAAAAAACTAATTAATAAAGCTATTAAAAGTAGAAAAATACTTGTTACAATTGGTACACCATTTTTTTCATAAAAATTTTGTTTTTGGGCATCTTTTCTTACACAATTAAGCCAATTAGAATAATTACTTTGAAATTTAGCATAAGAATTTTTAGCATAATTATCTAAATCTTTAGAAGTAAACATATTATTATTTCCTACTGTTTCAAATAAGAAATCTAATAAAACATCTTCTGTATCATTTACATTATTACGATTATCTAATATAAATTGATAATTATTTTTATCATTATAATTAACTTTAATATTTTTTTTGTAAATTAAATTCATAATAGAGGCCGCCATTGCATTAGAAGTAACATTACCTTTCATTAAATAATCAACAACTTCTACATTATAATCATCAATAAATTCTCGATTATATTTATTAGTAAAAGTGCTTTTATATTCTCTATCATAACGAATATAAACATAAATCCACCAACTAATTAAAAAGACAATAAAAACAGAACTTATTATTACTACAATATTATATATCATTTTAGCAAATTTTATTTGTTCTTCAGTTACAATAGCTCTTTTAATTTCAACATCTAAAATTTTATCTAAAGCATTATTATCAGTTTTATTTAAATTAATTTGATTAGTAATTAAATTTTTATTAAAAGTTATCCTAATATCAACAGGACTATTTTTATCTAATGATTTCATCGTCGCTAAAATAGTTTTATCATCTTGTTTATTTATTATACCAGTTATATCTCCATGAGCCCAAAATCTAAACAAATCTGATAAATCATTATCTGGTAAATGAACTTTAATTTGTAAATTATTAATTTTATCTTCAAAACCATCACCAATAAATGTCCAATAAAGTTCAGCAATATCACTATGAATTACAACAGCACTTTTAATAGTATAAGTAATTAAATAAGCAACTTTTTCATCATTACCCGAATAATACATTTTAAAACTTTTACCATCAGTTAAACTACTTTCATAATAATTTCCATTTTCAGCATCATTTTCATAATATACTTTATTTAAAGGATTAAAAACTTCTCCAAATGTTTTAAAAGATACTTCATCTTCAACTTTTTTAGCATAGATTTTAATATTATCTATTCCTTTAGCATTATAAATAGCATTATCACTAAAACTATTAGAATCATTACTTAATTTATTATTACGATATAAAATATCTCTTACATAACCATGAAATTGTCCATCTAAAACAATTAATTCTTTAATTTGTAAATCACCATTATTTAATATTGTTGAATCAATTAAATAATCAGTAATATCATAATTAACATATGCTTTTATATTAATAATAAATAAGAAAAATAAAACTAAAAAATATATAGTCTTTTTCATAACATCTCCTAAAAAATTTAAGCTTACTTAAGTAAGCTTAAAATTCAACTTTAACATTTTCTCTTTCAGCATCTTTAGCTTCAAAAAATGTTTCCTTAGTAAATTTAAATAACTTAGCAACAATATTACTAGGTATCATTTCAATTTTATTATTATACGTTAAAACAGTATCATTATAAAATTGTCTTGCCATCGCTATTTTATTTTCTGTATCTTGTAATTCATTTTGCAATTCTAAAAAATTAGTATTAGCTTTTAAATCTGGATAACTTTCTGCTAAAGCAAATAATTTAGATATTGCATTAGTTAAAACATTATTAGCTTCCATTTTTTCATTAGGTGTCACGGCAGTAGAATAAGTATTACGAGCTTTAATAACATTTTCTAGTGTTTCACTTTCATGTTTAGCATAACCTTTAACTGTATTAACTAAATTAGGAATTAAATCAAATCTTCTTTTTAATTGAACATCTATTTGACTCCATTGATCTTTTACTCTATTTCTTAAAGAAACTAAACTATTATAAGTTCCAAAAATATAAACTAAAAGTAATACTAATACAGCAAGAACTGCTATTAACCATCCTGGCATATTATTCTCCCTTCTATATTTATTATATTAGCACAAAAAAAAGAACATAGCAATATTTTAAAGCCATACGCCATATGTAATTGCTGCCATTGCTAGTAATAAACCTACAACATAAAAGGCTTTAACAATATCTGTTTCTTTCCAACCTAATTGTTCAAAATGATGATGTAATGGAGCCATTTTAAATATTTTACGATGGAATTTTCTAATAGCTATAATTTGAATCATACTTGATAAAGTTTCAACTACAAATACTCCTCCAATTAAAACAAGAGATAATTCATGACGAGTTATAATAGCTATAGAAGCCATCGCACCACCTAAGGCTAAACTTCCTAAATCACCCATAAATACTTTAGCTGGATGGGAATTAAATAATAAGAAACCTAATAAAGCTCCAACTAGAACAAAGCAAAATATTGCTACTTCTTGATAACCTTCCATCCAAAGTGTATTCCAAGTGATAATACCAAATGCTAGAAAAGCAATGATACATAAACCACCACATAAACCATCTAATCCATCAGTGATATTAACGGCATTACTACTACCAACTAAAACAAGTAAAATAAATAAACCAAAAGTCCAACCTAAAGGAATAGAAATTCCTAAGGATGTAATAACCAATTCTGGTTTACCACCATTTAACATAAAAATATAGAAAAATACTAAAGCAATTAACATTTGAAGTAAAAACTTAGTTGATATTCTAAGACCCATATTATTATTATATCTTACTTTTAACCAATCATCTATAAATCCTAATAAAGCATAACTTAAAAAAACAATTAAAACAATAATTAAATTATGACTTAAAGATATACTTCCTCTTATATATAAAAGCACTAAAGTAATTAAAACAGGAACAATAAAAATAATTCCCCCCATAGTAGGTATTCCCTCTTTAACCATATGTCTTTCTCCTAAAGTCTTACTAACATGTTGTCTAAAATTAATTTTCTTTAAAAAAGGAATAAAAATAAGACCACATATAATTGCAAATATAAAACCTAACATCATTGCTAAAGCAGATTTTGCAAGTATTAACATAAAATTCTTCACCTCGTATTTAAATTATACAATAATTTTCAATATTTTGAAAATTCCAAACCATATTTGACAGTTAATAGACATTATGTAAGAAACAATTTAACTGCTCCATTTTCTTTAACATAACTTTCGGCACTTGGAGATTGATACATAACTTTATTTCCATCACCACTATATTCTATTTGAAAACCTTTTAAAACTTTTTTGGCTTCATCAATATCTAGACCAACTACATTAGGAAGCACTACATATTTTTGATCTAACCAATTATATTCTTTTTCCATACCATCCTTACTTTCTTTAAAATCAAAAATATTAATAGCTGTTTGTAAAACATTTTTAGCTATAGGAGCGGATACAGTTCCACCATATTGAGTTATACCAAGAGGATGATCAATTGCCACATAAACAACAATTTCAGGATCATCTGCTGGCATAAAACCCATAAAAGAAACAATATAATTACCACTTAAATAATGACCATCACTAACTTTTTGAGCCGTTCCGGTTTTACCACCTACGCGATAATTTTCAATATAAGCATTCCTTCCAGAACCATTAGCAACAACACTTTCTAGAGCATATCTAACCATTTTAGATGATTCATCACTTATAACTTTTCTTTTTAAAATTGGTTCATTACTTAAAATAACTGAATTAGTTTCAGGTTCAAGCATTTCTTTTACTAAAAAAGGTTGATATAAATTTCCACCATTAATGGCAGCTGATACGGCTGTTACTTGCTGAATAGGCGTAACAGAAATTCCTTGTCCAAAACTAGTTGTTGCAAGTTCAACAGGACCCATATTACTAGGTTTAAATAAAATACCATCACTTTCACCATTTAAATCAATTCCCGTTTTAACGCCAAAACCAAAATTAGTAATATAACTCATTAATTTATTAACCCCCAATTTTTGGCCTAAAGATACAAAACCAGGATTGCACGGGTGTAACACAGCAACACTTTAAGGTAGAAGAATTCCCCCGACAAGCAAGGTTTTTAGAACTCAAACTTTTTAATGAGTTATTTTCATTCATATCTAAATCTATATCAATATTTGGAA
>CANRHC010000098.1 GCA_947630305.1 uncultured Bacilli bacterium | reverse complement strand
TTTAAAAGGTATTATAGTACAATAGTAAAGTATATTAGCTTTGTTTGTGACGAATCTTCTAGTTTACATAATATATAATTTAATTTTTGGGATATTTAGAAAGGAGTATTTTATGTTAGTTTTTTTATTAATATTAGTTTTTATTAATCTTGCTGTTATTGATTATTGTTGTGTAGTAGTAATTAATAAATATAAAAAAAGTTTAAATATCGTAGGTAATTTAAACTTTACTGATTTAGATGATGATTTTTGGAAAGAGGACTAATCCTCTTTTTCTTTTTCTTCAATAAATTTTTTTATTATAAATATTAATTGACTATTTATGCTTCTTTCCTCTTTTTCGGCTATCTTTCTTAATTCTTCCCATAAATCTTCTGGTATTCTTATATTACTTGTTACCATAGGTTCACTTCCTTACTAATATATTACTAAATTATTACTATTTTATATAGTTCAATTTTAGCACTAATTTGGTGTTGACAACTATAGTACTACTGTGGTACTATAATGGCAAGAAAAGAGTGAGTAAAATGAATTTAAATTTAATTCAAAATGAAATGATTAGAGATTTTGTTAGTAAATTAGGTTTTAAAGATACTTTATCTATTGTAGAACAATCTCCAGTTTCTTGTCATTTAACTGACGGAGTTGACGATATTGATATTTTACAATGTTTTACTGATTTAGTTGTTTATGTTAATGGTTTAAAACATGATACTTTTTGCAAACGTGGTTATGATTGGATTGTTGGAACTAACTTTTTAAGTTAGTTTTAATAAATTAGAAAGGAGTAGAGGAATATATGGAATTAAGAATGAGAATAGTTACAGTAACCCGCTGTAGACCTAAAGAAAGAGACCCATATACTAGAATTGATTATTTACCTTTAGATAAAGGTACTAAAAGCGAGAATGTAAAAGGTGTAATTGTTGCTCCAATTTTCGTTACTGGTCTTGAAACCTTTGATAAAATTCCTGAGAGTATTATCAATGAAGATGTAACCGGTATTATCGAATATAAGGGCTCTACAATGAAACCTAAAGCTACATTGATTGGGATTAAGACTAAAAATGGAACTATTGATTTGGTATAGTTTTAATCATAATTGCTTTAAAACTCGAATTGGTTTTTTAGGATTTGATAAAGATATTGGTTATATAAATGGTTTTAATGAAATGTTAGTTCAAGTTATACCGTTGTATAAACGTCATTTATCTTTTAAGTTCCGTCTTATTCGTTTTTTAAGAAAAGTTATTAGTAGGTTAGAACACTCTACCTATTAATATAAAATGGAAGGTTTAGAGAGGAGTTGCGTTACCGTGGAAGGAGCTACTGGTTTAGAAGCTTTAGGCACTATCTTCACTCAAGTTATGACTTGGGTAGGGGAATTAGTTAAAGCCATTGCTTCAAGTCCATTACTTTTATTACCTGTTGGTATTTTTGTAATTGGTGCTGTTATTGGCTTGGCTGGACGTCTTATTGGTCGTTAGGCCGAGCCTCTTTTCATTTTTTGGAGGTGTTTTTTTTGATTGATTTAAGAATATTTATTAATTTTTATTTTACTAAATATTTATTTTTAGCTAGTTGTTTTTATGGTATTTGTTGTTTAGTTAGAATGTTAATTATGAGGAAGTGAGTTCTATGATTAAATGTTATTTTGGAGTACCTGGAGTAGGTAAGTCAACTGTTTTAGTTAAAGAGTATCTTAAGAATAAAAGACGATACGACCATATTTATACAATTAATATTAAGATTGCTGGTGTTCCTATGATTACTAAATCTGATTTAGAGAAATATAAATTTGTTAATACTTTGATTTTATGGGATGAGATTACTATGGATGCTGATAATCGTTCATTTAAGTCGTTTAGTAGTGATTTACGTGATTTCTTTTTATTACATCGTCATTTGGGATGTGATATTATTTATTGCACTCAAAACTTTGAAAATGTTGATAAAAAGGTTCGTGACTTAACTAGTGAGCTTTGGTATATGAGTAAAACTGTAGTACCATTCTTAAGTGCTTTTACTACTTCTAAAAGAATTTATCGTACTATTAACATTAATGAACATACTTCCGAGTTAACTCTAGGTTATCGTTTTTGTAATTTTCTTGAAAGTATTTTCGTATCTAATTTTAAAATTTGTTTACGTTTTCGTTATTATAAATATTTTGATACTCACGATGAGTTATCTTTGAAAGGTCGGGTTATTTATGAGGATAGTTAAATTTTTCTTATATGTTATTTTTTTAACTGGCTTGTTTTTTGTTGCTGAAAGAGTAGATGCTTATCAGTTCGTTGCTCGTGAGAATTTATCTTCTTGTTTTAAGGAAGCTGGTTTAAGTACGAAAAATCTATTTTATTATAAGTATTTTCCTATTGGTGGTTCTAAAGAAATTATTACTAAATTTACTATTGATTTATGTGATACTCCTTGGGCTTATTCGAATAATGATGTTGATGTTATTGGATTTCAACTTTTTTATGCTATAAGTGGTGGCGAAACTGTGACTGGTGGTGTGAATGATAATGGTACTGGTACTTGGAATTTTTTATCTAGTCAAATTCTATCTTCTTTATCAGTTGTTTTATCTACTCATACTGAGGGACGTGATAATCCTGACTATTCCGTTCAATGTGAAATTGTTGATAATGGTACTCAGTTTCCTGTTGCTTATTGTCCTACTCGTAACGTTTCTGATAAGTCTAAGGTTACTTTGAACCATTTAGATATTTCTTTTAGTCCTATTTCCGATTATAATTCAGCTATGGTTTATCTCGGTCTTTATTATCAATTATTTTATTATACTCAATATTCTAATGACGGAGCTGGTATTATTGATGCCGTTACTGGTTTAAAAGGTAATTTTGATGGAGTAAAATCTTCTATTAATGATGCTAGTACTAAGGCTCATACTGATAGTGTAAATGAACAAGCTGCAATGAATAAAAATACTACTGCTATTAATGATGCAAGTAAACAGGCTCACAGTGATAGTCAAAATCAAATAGATAATGCTAATAAAAATCATAATGAGTTTATGAATAAAGATTTAAGTGCTAAAGATAAAGAAGAAATTGATACATCGGAGTATGATAATTATTCTAAGCAAGAAGAGGGATTACTCGATTATGCTAAGCAAATGGATACTGATACTTTAGATATTTCTATGGACATTTCGTCTAGTACTTTTATTTGGGATTTATTTACTAAATTAATTAATACTCATAAGGCAATTATGACTTTATTTATATCGATTTTGTCTATTGGTGTAATTAAACTGGCTTTAGGAAGGTGATATTATGGCTGGTATTATTAATGGTTTTAAATGGTTCATTTCTACAATTAAGTTATTAGTTGGCTTTGTAATGGATTTTTTTAAAACAATAGCTTTAGTTTTTACTTATTTGATTAAAATTGTTGAACTTGCTTTTAATGCAATTTTTACATTTCCGCCTATGATTAAGGCTTTTGCTATTGTTACTATTGCAATTAGTTTATGTTATTTCTTAATTGGTAGAAATACGGGAAAGAGTGATTGATATGGATATAACTAGTTTTTTATCTTGGTTTCTCGACCAAATTTTAAATATTTTTACTCAAATTTTTAATATTTTAGATAGTATTAAATTTTTTGGTACATCTTTGTTGTATTTTATAATTACTATTATAATTTTAGGAGCTCTTTTAGAAGTTGTTCTTACTTTAAGTAAATCAACTAATTTTATAGCTTCTAAAGCTGAAAAAGTAAAACAACGTAAAGAAAAGGAGATTGAAGAATGAAATATTTTATTTTCTTAATTATTTCTTTTATTCCATTTTTTGTAAATGCAAGTACTTATACTTCTACTGAAGATTTATTCGAGAATAGTTATTCAAATAATTTAATTGATATGGCTCAAAGTAGGATAAATGATTTTAATTCAAAAAAGTATGTGATTTTGCATTCTAACTATGATTATTATCTTATTTCGTCTTATGAGAAAGATATTACTGTATCGGGTTCTACTATTACCTTTAATAATTCGTCCATTATTCGAGCTATACGAGGTAATTCGTCTTCAGGGTATAGATATACCTACTCGGACATTAACGAGGCTAATACGGTAGTAAAAACGTCTTATATTGTCATTTCTAATCTTGATACTAATTATTCGGTTAGTTCTAAAAGGTATGAAGATTTTAGTTTTTATAATTTTTTTAGAAGTTTTGGAGTGTTTATTATTGGTTTATTATTTGCAATTTTTTTAATGAAAGGTAGGAATTATTTATGAATATAGAGCAAATTGTATCTACTATGTTAACTGGTGAACCTATTCATGACGGTATTGTTATCGGTATCATTTTCATATGTTTCTATAGTTTCTATACTGCTATATTTTCTGGTTTATTTAGTATTTTTAAGAAATGATTATCGCTTGAGCTTTGCCAAGCGGATAATCATTTACTTAATCGAAGTGTAGTCTACTGTTTGTCAAGTAGCAAGCGAAGCGAGACGCCGTAGGGCAATACTTGACGAACTTTAAGTAGTGATAATGTTGTTTCTCTTTCAAAAAAAAATTTCATTTTTTTTTGGAAGGTATGCCCTCCCGACGAGGGGATTAGAATAACAAATAATGTTATTACTACGACTATAACATTATTTGTTCTTTTTGTGTTTTTTGTGTTTTTTGTGC
>CANRHC010000097.1 GCA_947630305.1 uncultured Bacilli bacterium | reverse complement strand
GCAGGAACAATTGTTGAATTAATCGAAATGGACGATCTTTATGCTCCTCCTGCTGGAACAAGAGGTGAAGTAGTATGCGTTGACTCAATCGGTACAATTCATGTTAGATGGGAAAACGGAAGTGGACTAGGGTTAGTTTACGGCCACGATCAATTTAAAAAAGTAACAGAATTAAAGGAGACTATTTAATGGATAAACAAATTGTTTTAAACTCAATAGGTTATGTTCAGGTTTTACTTCATAAACTTAGAGCTTATATTAACGGTGTTGAAGATTACAGTTTTAGTGATCTTGAAAAGTCAGATCTTTGTGAAATTATAGGATTGGAAGAATACGAATTAAAAGAAATACTAGAAAGGAATTTTAAATGAAAAAAGATTTTAAGGAATTAGTAAAAAGAACCACAAAAATTGGATATGGTCTTGAAGGATTTGGAACTTTTAATATCCATCATATTAATAATATGACAAACGTTGTAGCGGTTGCTTCCGATCATGAAGCCATGATTAAATATGAACATTTTGATCATAGAAATAAAACAAACCTGTTTGTAATACTTCATGGAGTAGAAAATAAGGACGGAGAAAAATTTGAATTATCAATATTTCTTGCCAAGCCAGGTCAGGAATCAGACGACACCAGAAAAGAATTAGACAGAGATGAATTCTTTAAGGAAGTTGATCAGATCTATAAATTTATTGAAAAAGATCCAGCAAGTCTTACCTATTTGGTAACTTATGACCTCTATGAAATATACAAAGCTTTTAGAAATTTTTATGATCAAGTAACAGAAGAAGGTCAGTTCTTTAACTGGAAAGATAAAGAATTACTGGACGCTTTTAATAACCATCTCTGGGAAAACAGAATAAGTGAAGAAGACCCGGTAGATATTGAAATGGAGACCTTCTTAGAGCTGGATCGAATTTATAAACTCTATAATAAAAAAAGCGATCACTCAAAGCCAATATTAAGAGTGATCACTAATAAAACAACTGATTAAATTATAACCCCTGTTTAAGAAATTAGACAGGGGTATTTTTTATGCTATTTTAACTCCAGCTACTGTTTTATTCTGATGGACTAGTGCCAGTACATCTTCACGTCTAGCACCATAGTTTAAATTCTGGTGTTTGACCTGCATATTTACAATATTAAAGCCTAAAGCTTCTAAGAGCTTTTTGGTATCTCTTTCTACCATATTAAAGTAAAGGAAATCAACTCCAGTATCTCTAACCTTTTCTAACATCTCAATTGTATCAGCCAATCCAAAGAATTCACTGTTTTTATAATGCTTCTGGGCAGAGTTTAAATATGGTGGGTCAAGGATAATTAAAGAATCCGAATCGAACTCGTTTTTATGCTTGTCAAGAAAGTCTTTATAATCAAGTGTGGATCTATCTAATTTATTAATCACGCTTAAATAATGTCTTTGTTTTTCCGTTCCGGTTTCATTAAAGAAATAATTAAAATCTGTTACTCTGGCTTTATCAGCAGCTCTTCCACTAAAAACAAAATTATTAGCTAGGAGAGGGATATAATCTTCATCTACTTGAGAGATTAATCCCTGAACAAAAGCTCTGTCTTTTTCAGATAGTTTCTTTTTACTTTTCTCCATTCCATAATCAAAACATTTTTTAATTATTTCATCTTTCAGATCTAAGTAGCTTGGGTAAAGATCAAATAAGTGGTCAAAATCGTTTATGAAGGCTTTATCAATTATTCCATCATTATATAAATTAACAGAGAGAACGGCAGAGCCTCCAAACGGTTCAAAAACTTTTCTATAACCATAAAGTGAGACCAGCTCTTCAACCGGTCTCACATAATTTCTTTTTGATCCTAAAAAAGGAATTGATATCATGCCCTCTCCTTCACTAATTCATTACCAGATCAGCCGGGTAAAGTTGAACATGAACAAATAAATTACTGTAATATTTTAAAGTTCCCAGCCCTACCTGTTGGGCACAGTAAGCTATTTCATCAACCATAGCATGACTCATGCCAGGAGTGTATAAGTCACAGGCATCACCGGACATATGGAGAGAATCAGGAACTCCACCATCTCTGGCATTTTGAGCTGGACATCTAAAACCTGAAGTAATAACTAAAGGTCTATCAACACCACCAGAACGTTGGGTTAATAAATCTCTTAATTGTTGGACTTTTATTTTTAGTTCTGGTTTAACGTCCCCACCACAGCCACAAGCGCATTTAAATTCATCAGCAGTAAAATTCTTCAATTCAACTGCCGGGGCTGGATTTCCAAAAAGTCTACTAAAAGTATTCTCCCCAACAATTCCATCAACTTCGAGGCCGTTTGCTGCCTGAAAGTTTTTAACAGCCTGAAAAGTACCCGGACCGGCTATTCCGTCAATATCGCAGGCAAAGCCAAGTTCATTTAATTTGGTTTGATAACCTCTAATTTGACCTTCTGCATTTGCTTGAGTTATCGGACCCCAGATACCGTCTACTTCTATTCCATAAGCCGCCTGAGCATTTTGAATACAAGCTGTGGTTTCTGATCCTATAATCCCGTCAATTTCAGGAGCTCCATAGTTACAGATATTAAGGAAATATTGAATGTTATATCCGTCCCAATTATAACCTGAACTAGAAACTACATTTACATCTTGAGCCGGGTTGACCGGTGCAACAGCAGGGGCAGGAGTGACAGGAGTTGATCCTGTTTCTGCTACAGCGTTATAACTTTCACCAGCAGCGTCCATTAACCCATAAGCTATTGAGTGGCCAAATAACCGGGTATTATTACGTATTAATTCGTTGTCTGCTTTAATACTTCCAATCTCCATTATTACAGCTGGCATATCGGTATTAGCAACTTCATAATCATCTCTTTGGAGATTTCCACGATCCCCGAGACCTGGGATTCTAAGTTTCATTGAAGCTCTAATCGCTTCAGCCATTAAAAGTCCATTAGCACTTCCCGGGTAATAAATCGGGTAAATTCCACTCGGAGCCTGATCCCAGTCTAAATGGACAGAAATATAATGACTACACCCAACCGCATTAGCTTCTTCAACACATCGAACTATGTTTTTATTATTATCTGGATAATCTGTTACATAGCTTTTTCCATTGGCATTAAAAACTTCAATAATTCCAGCTACAACTTCTTTTGCTAATTCTGCTTCGGTATAACCGTTCCAAGTACAACCTGTGTCCCAGGTTCCGTCAGTGGAAACACCATGACCGATAGCTATATAAGGTTTAAACATTTATTTCTCCCATAAAAAAAGAGCAAGAGAACGGATTAGAACCGTTAGCCCTCTTGCTCTGCTATATGAATCTATTCAATATTGAATAAGTAAGAACTGTTAAGGTACTGTATACACAAATCCAGATTATTTGTTCTTTTAAACTTTCTTCTGGATGCATAATAATATGGGCTAGAATAAAGCCCAATATAATAACTATTAAGGGTTTACTGATTATCATCTTCAATAGTTTGATCTTCGCTTGGGTCGGAGTTATCTAATTCATCTACTCTTTCTACTATTTCATCAGCTTCTTGTTCAGTAAATCCCGGAACCTCTGTTTCTGGAACAGGCTGGTTTAACTTTGTTTGTAAGAAGTCTAAAACATCCTGTGTTGAAATAAGCCCGGATTTTAAAGCATTTAAAACTTCCTGAGCTACTTGGGCATAAGGAGTAACGTTATTATTAGTCCACCAAGTCCAAATAACAGCAGCAGCTGAAGCAATTCCTGAAACTAAGGTGGTAACATCTGTATCGGTAATTCCGAGACAAGGCAGCCCCTTAGCTGAAAGAAAGGTATTTACAATTAAAACAATACTGGTTAAGAGTGGTGCAAAAGCCATAATTTGTTCTTTTAATTCCTGACTAGTCATTTTTATCTCCTATTCTTATAATTTCTTTTTCAACTTGTCGTAGCCTTAAATCGTGATCTTCAATCTTATTTAAAATCTGTTGTTTATCTCTTTCCTGCTCTGACTCAATACGTTCTATAGTTTGAGACAGGTTGTCAATCAAAGTTTCAAGCTTTGTAATCATGCTGGCAAACTTCCACGCACACCCAACAAAAATAGCAATGAAAGATACCAGCGTTATTATTAGTGTGACAACTTCCCATTCCGTCATAAGGAGCCCTCCTCCCATAAAAAAAGAACCTATTCGTCTTCCTGAATAAGTTCTTCTACTTCTAAGTCAATTAATATTTGTCTTACTTGTTCTTTAATTAATTTAGGTACTTGACTAAATTTTTTAGAACCATTAACTATTAAGGTAGCGTATATAACAGCCATATTAAACCTCCATTTTTTAATCTGTTGTAATAGCCAATTCAGCATAACCGTTATCCTCTAACAAAGCCACGACTTCATCTTTAATACGGTCTGGAACATCATTAATTGTTTTTGAACCGTCAATAATAAGTTGATAATAAATTCTAGCCATTAAAGCCCTCCTATTCCTATTTCATAAAGGTCAGTCATTCCCAGCATAATAGCTTCAACATTTTGAATAGTTTTAGCTGCTGCTTCAACTGCCCATTGTTCTTTAGGAGTTTTCTTTTCTTTATATTTGTAGCCAGAAAAAGTAACGTTTTGATTTTCGTCTTTTTCTTCGCACTTCTCTATGTCTTTTCTTTCATAAACATAGTATTGAGAAGAAGTTGTATCAATAGCATCCGGTTTTACCGACCCTTTTACTTCATACCATTCTCCCATTTAATTTCTCCTT
>CANRHC010000096.1 GCA_947630305.1 uncultured Bacilli bacterium | reverse complement strand
TTACAAAATATTACTTATGGACCAAACTTTATTCATAATACTAGTTCTAATACTTTTGGTATGTTTAGTGGTTGTCCAGCCTCTCCACCAGATGCATCAGTACATTCATCTTGGGAAGGAGTAACCTTTTAATTAAACAAGTCTATTGATTTGTTTTTTTAATTTATCATTATTTTTTTTTAATTATCATATATTGTTTTTAGAAAGGGTGATTTTATTATGAAAAGTGTTATACCTTTTACTAAAGAACTTGAATTTGAAACTAAGGTAAGTGAAATAACAAGTATTTCTTTAGAAAGAGAATTTGTTTTAGAAAATGATAGTATTGAAGGTAATTTATTAGTTTCTGGTGAGTATAAAAGCCATGAAGTTAGCGTTAATGTTTTGCCATTTTCTTTTAAGATTCCTTTTTCTATTGCTGTTAGTAATCGGATTATAGCTGATAGTATATCTTTAGAGATAAGTGATTTTGCTTATGATACTGTTGATGATAATAAGATTAAAGTTCATATCGAATTAGAATTAGATTTTGAAGAAGCAGATGATGATGAATCTGATGAAATTATTGATATGTTAGAAAGTGATGAAGAACAAAGATCTGTAGATGATATTTCTTCGATTGTTTTAGAAACTAAGGAAGAAGAAATTTTAACTCCACCTATTATTGAAGAAGAAGTAAAGACTATGGAAAAGGAAGAAGAAAAAATGATTGAAGATGCTGTTGTAAATAATGAAGTTAGTAATGAGTATATGACTTATCATATTCATATTTTAAAAGAAGGAGAAACTTTAGAAACTTTATGCGCTATGTATCATGTAACTGGAAGTTTTTTAGCTGATTATAATGACATATCTAATTTAAATCCTGGTGATAAGATTTTAATTCCATTTGAAAATGAATAGTAGAAGTATTGAATCGATAAAAGAAGCTTATAAACCTTATAAATATACGATTAAAGGTAATGTTCATATTTTAAATAGTACAAGTGGAGATATTGTAGTTAAAGATAAAAAGGGTAATCCTAAAGAATTATACGATTATTTATATAGTCGTAATTTTTCTAATATTCCTCCATTAATTGATGATAATAGAGATGGTGTTGTAATTTATGGTTATGTTCCTGATACTAATATGCCTAAGGAACAAAAAGCTAATGATTTAATTAAAGTTTTAGCAAATCTTCATCAAAAAACAACTTACTATAAAGAAGTAAGCACTGATGAATATCAAAAAATATATGATCAATTAAAAGAACAAATTGAATATTTAAAATATTATTATAATGCAACTTTTGATGAATTTTTTAAAGAAATTTATCCTTCACCTAGTCATTATTTTCTTTTAACTAATATTTCTAAAATTTTAGCTTCTTTTGATTTTGCACTTCATGAATTAGAAAATTGGTATGAAAAAGTATCTGTTTTAAAAAAATATCGTGTTTGTCAAGTTCATAATAAAGTTAGTTTAGATCATTTTCATAAAAGTGATAAAGAATATTTAATTAGTTGGGAAGATTCAAGAAGAGATAGTCCGATTTTAGATTTAGTTAAATTTTATAAAGAAGAATATTTTGATTTACCTTTTACAACTCTTTTAGCAAATTATCAAAAAATTAATCCTTTATCTGAAGAAGAAAAACAATTATTTTTTATCGTTATATCTATACCTTATAAAGTAGATTTTAAAGGAAGTGAAATTAAAGTTTTTCAAAAAATTAGAGAAGTTTTAGATTATGTTTATAAAACAGAAGAATTAATAAGGCCATACTATACGGTAGAGAAAGAATAATAATAAAATAACTTCTAAAAATAAGATAAAGATATTAAATCTTAATGGTAAGATTAAAGTAATAATAACTTGATAAAAAATAAGACAACATAATATTAAAATGGCAAAGACACTTAAAAAGTTATTTTTTCTTGGATACTTCATTTTAATCACCTAATATATTTTATGTTTTGATGTCAATTAAGTGTTAGAATACTTGGCAAAGAAAAGGAATTTAGTTTATAATATATATGGTGAAGTATTATGGCAAAGAAAAAGAAAACTAGCAAGAATGATAAAGGTACTACTCCAGCTTTTAGTGTAGAATTAACTGGCTTAGTCTTAATATTAATAGGCATTATTGGGTTTGGTTTTGGACCTGTAGGTTCTTTAATAAAAAAATTTGCAATGTTTTTATTAGGAGAATGGTGGCCTGTTGTTTTATTATTAGTTTTAATGTTTGGTTTTTTAATGTTGTTTAAAAGAAAAATGCCTAATTTTATGAATCAAAGATCTATTGGTTTATATTTAATTATTATTGTAATTTTAATAATGAGTCATTTAAATTTTGTTAAAATGGTTGATAGTCCAGGCAAAATATTTGAAGCTACTATGAATAATTATATGGATAGAATTGCATCTATTGGTATAAATAATGCCATATCAAGTTCAGGACAAACATCTATTAGTATTGGGGGAGGAATTTTTGGCGCTGTATTTAGTTTTGCTTGTTCTTCTTTATTTGGAATTAATGGTACATATATTGTTTTAGTCTTTTTATTAATATTTGGAGTTATTTTATTATTTAATGTTAATTTATCAGATATTTTTAGTCGAATTGTTGAAACATTTAAAATGGCTAGGGAAACTGTGGGAGAAGATAGTGATGATAGTGATGAAAGATCTAAAGCTTTAGAAAAACGTTTACTTGAACAAGAAAATGAAGAAGTTGAACCTAAGAAATCTTATATAGTTGAAAGTGTTGAAGAAATTAAACCAAAAGTAGAAGAAGAAAGTGAAGAACCACGTTTAATTATGCCTGATTTACCTAATGCTAATCCTAATGCTCCAACTATTAATTTAAATTACAAGTTACCACCTATGAGTATTTTAGATGATCCTGAACGTTCTAAAAAGATTAATTCTAATCAATTTTTAATTAACAATAAACAAAATTTAGAGAGAGTTTTAAATGATTTTCATATTGTTGGTAAAGTTGTTGATGTTCATATGGGTCCTAGTGTTACCCAGTTTGAACTTACGGTGCCAAGTGGTACTAAAGTTAGTAGAATTAGTTCGATAAATAAAGAAATAGCTTTAGCACTTGCTGCTAAAGATGTAAGAATTGAAGCCCCAATTCCGGGAAAAAGTACGATTGGTATTGAAATACCTAATCAATCTATTGCACCAGTAAAAATCAAAGAAATATTAAGTAGTAAACAAATATTGAATAATAAAAATGGAATATGGGTTGCTCTTGGTAAAGATATTATGGGTACGCCTATAGCAGCTGATTTAACAAAAATGCCTCATTTATTAGTAGCAGGATCTACTGGTTCAGGTAAATCTGTTTGTATTAATAGTATTATTAATTCTATTTTAATGCGATACCGTCCTGATGAAGTAAAATTATTATTAGTTGATCCTAAAAAAGTAGAGTTGTCAAATTATAATGGTGTTCCTCATTTAATGTGTCCTGTGGTAAATGATCCTAAAAAAGCTAGTTTGGCTTTACAAAAAATAGTTGGAGAAATGGATCGAAGATACAATGTTTTTGCCGATGATGGAGTTAAAAAAATTGATGATTATAATAAAATGATTGATAAAGAAAATGATGAAAATCCAGGATTAAATAAACAAAGAATGCCATATATTATTGCTATTATAGATGAACTTGCTGATTTAATGTTAGTTGCAAGTAAAGAAGTAGAAGAAAGTATTATGAGAATAACCCAATTAGCAAGAGCTGCTGGAATTCATTTAATAGTAGCGACTCAAAGACCATCAACTGATGTAATAACGGGAGTTGTTAAATCTAATATTCCATCTCGTATTAGTTTTGCTGTAGCATCTAATATTGATTCTAGAACGATATTAGATAGTCCAGGTGCTGAAAAACTTTTAGGAAAAGGAGATATGTTATATTTACCAATGGGTGAAAATCATCCAATTAGAATTCAAGGATGTTATATATCAGATGATGAAATAAGAAGAGTAATTGATGCTGTATGTAATGAACAAGTAGCTCAATATGATGAAACTTTAACAAAATTAAATGAAATGCCAATTTCAGAAATTAATAGTAATGAAGATTATGATGAACCAATGTATGATGAAATAGTTGAATTTGCTATTCAAACAGGAAAAATAAGTGCTTCATTAATTCAAAGAAGATTTAGATTTGGTTACAATAGAGCAGCTAGAGTTTTAGATTTACTTGAAAAAAGAGGAATTGTTGGACCAGCAAATGGAGCTAAACCAAGAGAAGTTTTAGTGAAAGATGGAAAATCTTCAGATGAATAGGTTGTGATATGGCTAAATTATATTTACAAAAATATGTAATAGAAAGAAATCCTAAAAATAAATTATTTGTAAGTAAATTTAATGGAAAAAATAAATTATATATTGGGATAAGTAGAGAAATTAGTTATATATCGGAATTAGAAAATGGTGAATTAGTTTTTATCATAAAAAATTTAAATAAAGAAGGCATAATTCATTATTTTGAAAATCAAGATAATTTAGATTTTATTTATTTTTACAGTAATAAAATAAATAAAATATTACCTAGTATTTATCTTCTTTCTAATATAGACAATAACATACATATTTTATATAATACTAAAACTAAAAAAAGTTTAGAAACATATAATGATCAAATATTAATTAAAGAAAATAAAATTTTATCAATTAAAAATAATAATGAAGATAACTTGGAAATAAGAATAATTGATATAGATAATTTAGATTATATTAATAGTTATAATATTTTAAAAAGAAATATTAAGATGTAGATATAGATTTGAAAATTAAAAAGTGTAAAGGAAAACTGTAAAATGTTTTCTTTTTTCTTGACACGTAGGGGGGGGGGTATGTTATGATTTTGATATGATAGAAAGGGCATATTTTATGGAA
>CANRHC010000095.1 GCA_947630305.1 uncultured Bacilli bacterium | reverse complement strand
ATCTAGTAGTATTTGTTGGAAATGATTTAAAAGTAATAGAAGAAGTGTAAAGGAAAACTGTAAAGAGTTTTCTTTTTTCTTGATATATGAGTTATATGTTTTACAGTATGTATAACTTACAAACCTTAGATTTAAGTAATTTTGATACCCGTAGTGTAACAGATATGAGTCTTATGTTTAGTGAAATGAGCAATTTAACAAATTTAATCTTAGGAGACAATTTTAATACCAGTAATGTAACAACTATGGCTAGTATGTTTGAAGGAATGAGCAACTTACAAGAATTAGATTTAAGTAATTTTGATACGAGTAGTGTAACAAATATGGACAGTATGTTTTTTGATGATAGTAAATTAACTAAAATTACCTATAGTTCAAACTTTATCCATAATGTAGAAGCTACTACAAATATGATGTTTTATAATTGTCAAGCCAATAAACCAGATCCAAGTGTTCTTCCATCTTGGGAAGGTGTAACTTTTTGATTAGGTACTTGTTAAGAAATTAATTATTTAATTTTCAACAGTGCCTTTTAATTTGATATTTTCTGGTTTAAAAATTTACTTTTTCATTATCTAGTAAATTAAACTTTTTTATGCTATAATTTTTACGGGTCTTAGTAGCTCAATTGGATAGAGCGTTAGCCTCCGGAGCTAAAGGTTGCAGGTTCAAATCCTGTCTGAGACACCATTTTTTTTATAAAAATTTATAAAAAAACTAAAAATTTTTAAATAATTTTTAGTTTTTTTTAATTTTAATCTTCAAATAAGATTATTTTATTTTCTTTTAAAGATTTTTTGACGTCAATGACATTTTGATTAGAAGATCCTTTCCAATGTAAATTAGGATTTCTAAGTTCTTCTACAAATTGTCCATCAACTATAACATCAATGTATTTTAAGACATCTTTATCTTTTAAATCACGTTCAAATGAGTAACCAGACCAAACCCATACTGTTTTTAAAGGAAATTTGTTTTTAAATGCTTTAGCAAGCATTTTAGTAGCTTCAATATTTTTAGGATGCATTGGTTCACCACCTAAGATAGAAAGACCAGCAATATGTTCTTTATCCGCTAATTGTAATACTTTGTTAACAACTTCTTCATTAAATTCTAAACCACCATTAAAATCATGAGTTTCAGGATTAAAACAATTTTTACAATTAAAAGCACATCCTTGCAAAAAAATGGATACTCTAACACCTGGTCCATTAGAAATGTCCATTTTTCTAATTTTATTATATCTCATAATTAAACAGCATCCTTATTGTCTAAATGTATAACTCTTTCTTTGATTTCTTGAGTACGGCCTTTATTCCAGAAGTTTTTACCAATATATCCACAAGTACGTCTTGTAACATCTAATTTATTATGATCTCTATTACCACATTCAGGACAATACCATTCAAGATTATCATCTACTAGTATTTCACCTGTATAACCACAGTTTAAACAATAATCTAATTTAGTATTTAATTCTGCATACATAATTGTATCATAAATAAATTTAATTACTTCAATTATAGCATCAATATTATTAACAAGGTTAGGAGTTTCAATATATGAAATTGCTCCTCCAGGACTAAGAGCTTGAAATTCACTTTCTAATTTTAATTTATCAAAAGCATCAATTTCTTCAAATACTGGAACATGATAAGAATTAGTAATATAATCACGATCAGTAATACCTTTTACAACACCAAATCTTTCTCTTAAAGCTTTAGCAAATTTATAAGTAGTAGATTCAATAGGAGTACCATAAACACTATAATCAATGTTTTCTTTTTCTTTCCACATTTTACAAGCATCATTTAATTTACGCATAACTCTTAAAGCAAAATCTTTACCAATGCCATTGTCAGTATGAGAATGTTCTGTCATAAATTTAGTACATTCATATAATCCAGCATAACCTAAAGAAATTGTTGAATATCCATTATGTAATAAATCATGAATTGATTCACCTGGTTTTAGTCTAGCTAAAGCTCCATATTGCCATAGTATAGGAGCAACATCACTAGTTGCTTTACTAAGTCTTTTATGACGAATTTGTAAAGCACGATGACATAATTCAAGACGTTCATCCATAATTTTCCAAAATTCTTCTTCATTTTTATCTGAACTTAAAGCAACATCAACTAAATTAATTGTAACAACACCTTGATTAAATCTTCCATAATATTTAGGTTTACCATTTTCATCAACATATGGTGTTAAAAAGGAACGACATCCCATACACGGATAACATTGTCCATTACCATTTTTATCAATTTTTAATTGCTTCATTATTTTTTCAGAAATGTAATCAGGTACCATTCTTTTAGCTGTACATTCAGCTGCAAGTTTAGTTAAATACCAATATTTACTATCTTCATGAATGTTATCTTCTTCTAAGACATATAGAAGTTTAGGAAATGCTGGTGTAACCCAAACCCCATTAGCATTTTTCATACCCTCAATTCTTTGTTTTAAAACTTCTTCAATAATCATAGCTAATTCTTCTTTATATTCTTCAGTTTCACCTAAATACATACAAACACTTAAGAATGGAGCTTGACCATTAGTAGTTGTCATAGAATTAATTTGATATTGGAATGTTTGAACACCATCTTTTATTTCTTTAGCTAAATCTTCTTTAGCATATTTTTCACAATCAGCTTTATTAAATTTACGAGCTTTATATTTTTCTAAATAACGATTATAGCTATCTTTTACAAAAGGTGCTAAATGGGTAAGGGTAATAGTAACACCACCATATTGACTAGAATTAACAGCAGTAATTAATTGAGTGGCAATTGTCATAGCAGTTAAAAATTTATGAGGTTTTTCAATCATTACACCATTTATATTTGTACCATTTTGAAGCATATCTTCTAAGTTAATTAAATCACAATTATGCATAGCATTTTGAGCAAAGTAATCGGCATCATGAAAGTGAATAATACCTTCATCATGAGCTTTAACTATATCTTCAGGAAGTAAAAATCTTCTTGTAATATCTGTACTTGTAATACCAGCTAGATAATCTCTTTGTGTCGTAATTATTTTAGCGTTTTTATTGGAATTTTCTGTATTCCAGTATTCACTTTCACCATCAATTAATTCTTTAATAGCTAAATCTGTTGTATTACTTTTTCTAACTAATTCTCTAGTATAACGATAAGTTATATATTTTTTAGCTAAAGCATATTTTCCTATACTCATTAATTTTTGTTCAATAATGTCTTGAATATCTTCAACTAACATTCTTTTTTTACCTAATTTTTCAATATATTTTATTATATTTTTAATTTGTGTAGGAGATGCTTGATCTTCTTCTTCTACTTCCATGTTAGCTTTTGAAATTGCATTTAAAATTTTGTCTGGACTATAGTCAACCATATGTCCATCACGTTTAATTATCTTCATAATACTACCTACCTTCCTTAAATCTGAACTCAGTATAGCACTTAAAATAAAAACTTTATTGTTGCAATTGCAACATTTTACAAAAAATGTTATTATTTTTTTGGAGGGTTGTAAAATGATTAATCTTTTTCAAAATATAAGCCCTAAAAATAGGGAAAAATTACTTTACACCTTAGAGTCAAGCCGTTTAACATTTTCAAAAAATCAATTAATTCTTGCTAATATAACTAGAGGAAATATTATAGGAATTTTAGTAAGTGGAATGGTCCAAATAATTAAAACCGATTATAATGGTAATAGATGTATTATAGAAGAATTGGAAGAAAATGATATTTTTGGAACTAATATAACACCTTTAGCTAATATGGATTATGATATTTTAACTAAAGAAGAAAGTACAGTTTATATAATAGATTATGATGAAATATTAAACTTAGATTTAAGTAAAGATTATTATAATCAATTCGTTAAAAATTTATTAGAAATAATCATAGAAAAAATAGAAGAAAAAAATAATCATATAGAAATTCTTACTAAAAAAACAATTAGAAATAAACTTTTAGAGTATTTTAATATTGAATCAAAAAAAACTGGTACAAGAGTTATTAACTTACCATTTAATTTTACTAATCTAGCAGATTATTTAGCTATTGATAGAAGTGCTATGTCAAGGGAGTTAAAATATTTAAAAGAAGAAGGTTTTATCGAAATAAAAAATCATAAAATAACACTTTTATATGACAAATATTAATTTATTAGTTATAATTATACAAAGGATGTGTTTAAATTGAAAAAAAGAGGATTTGAAATAGTTAGAGGATATGAAGATCAAGATATTCATTTACCAATAAGAAAAACCAAAAAAAGTGCAGCTTATGATATAGAATCTGCAACAGATATTACAATTCCACCATATGAATTTGGTATTAAACCAACTTTAATTCCTACAGGTTTAAAAGCTTATTGTGAAGATGATGAATGTTATATTTTATTAAATCGTAGTTCAGGACCAAAAAAAGGATTTATAATGGCTAATAGTATAGGTTTAGTAGATGCTGATTATTATGGAAATGAAAGTAATGATGGTCATTTTTATTTTCAATATTTTAATTTTAATAAAGAACCATTAGAAATACATAAAGGTGATATTATTGGACAAGTTATGTTTTTAAAATTTTTAACAGTAGATAATGATATTACAGGTGGAACAAGAAAAGGTGGATTTGGTTCAACTGATAAAATGTAAATTTTTGCAATTTATAATATGAAAGCGTAAAGTAAAATTCAATTTTATTTTACACTTTTTGTTTGTTTTTAAATCTATTTATGATATATTAAATATGACAACATATGACATATGGTATTAAAATAAATAAAAAAGATAATACTATAATTAATTAATAAAATAAAGTGCAAAAATGTAAAAAAATTTACAAATTACAAATTTTTAGTTGACGTAGGGGGGGGGGTATATGCTATTATAAAAATAATAGAAAGAGGTATAGAA
>CANRHC010000094.1 GCA_947630305.1 uncultured Bacilli bacterium | reverse complement strand
GACCAGCAACACCAAAGTTAACGCCACGCCGCGAAACACATACACTACTTGAGCTATTAGTATACCAATACGAAGCCTCATAAGTGCTTGTTGATCCCTCATAAGCAATTGGGTAGCGACCATACTCGTTTGAACATTTCATTCTTGAAATATAAGCCCCTGTACTAGCTACATGATCCGAAACTTCAGTATAACCGCTTGTAGATGTACCACTATAAGGTGCTTTCATTTTTACATAAATTTTGTTATTTTGTGAAAGTATTCCAGCTTCCCAACGATACATACTACTACTATTTGTACTAGCAAAATCTTCAATCCACATGAACTTAACAGCTTTAGATGTAGGATCATAAGCTATAGCCCCTTTATTCGCTAATACACCTGTTTTAGCATTTGAATAATTTCTACCAGCACCAATAGCTTTAGCAATATCACAGTTTTTTAATAAAACATAAAAAACATTATCTATCATTTGATTCATTGCATAAACATCAATATCATAGCCCGTACCATTCTTTTGAGCCGCTGTTCTAGAATCGGTGTGTGAAATACTGTATTTCCAATTTTGCCCGCTTATTGAACGAATCCTACCACTAGAATCTTGACTGCCACCGAACATAGCTAAATAAACTTTATCAGCTTCAGAGCCGTCTTCTCTGATAAATCCTATAGCTTCAAAACCCTCTTTCTTTTGGTTGCAAATTTCAATAACCTCATCATTACCGTCCATTGAAAGTTTGGTGTAGAACTTTTCGATACATACCATAGCATTGCCGTCAAAACTTAAACTAGATATATCTGAAGCTCCACCATCAGCACGTTTTGTTTGGTCATCTTTATTGAGTTTATAAACTTCTTCACCTGTTCTGCTTAACATAACCGGGTAAATTTTTTCAAAAATCCATGTATCGTCCCAGTTATTGTAAGTAGCTGTCCCTGAAGATTGATCAACTGTTATAGGTTGCATACCTACAGCATCATCAATATAAACAACTCTTTTAGCTGTATCAGCTTCAGCTTCAGTAATCTTAACCCCATAAGTTTTAGACTTAGAAAGATTACCCTCAAAAGTCATATCCGTCATAACTTTAGTACTATTGCCGTCAGGGGCTGAAACAGTCCATTCACCTTCTTCATCAACTGGTATACGACAAGTACCCTCTGTTACTTGTCCTGTTACTTGTGTATCACCCTTTTGAGCTGTTAAAGTTTCACCTTCATAATCAGGAGCGGTTATAACGAGTTCAACGCTAGAACCGGTTTTAAGTTCAGCTATTAGCGTTGGTATATTACTTAACTTAGTTTCTTCAGGTACTTCTACTTCAAGAGTTGTTAGAGCTGATTTTATGTCAGTTAAATCCTGTTCAGCTTGATCAACATAAGAACCGTACTTGTCTAATTCCTCTTTAATACTCATACTACATCCCCCATTCTAGTATTTAAACCTGATAAAGTTGTTTCAACACCGGACAACTGTTCTTGAATAGTTGCTATATTATTCTTATTTGTTGTTATTTGTTCTATATCGGTATCAAGAACTAAACTTTTACCAGCTACAGCTTCAACCTTTTTACCAACCTCTGTTGTTAAACTAGCTATATTTGTTTTATTAGTGGTAATTTGCGCTATATCTTCATCGGATACAAGGCTTTTACCCTGTTCTTTATCAACCTTGTTAGTTTGTAAATCACTAATAGAGCTGGTATTACTAGCTATATTTTCTTTATTAGTGGTAATTTGTGTAATATCTTCATCAGATACAAGGCTTTTACCTTCTTCTTTCTGTACACAAGTAGTTTCAACGAGTTCTTGAACGTATTCCGTTGTAGCTACTGTTATGTTTGGATTTATCTGAACTTTGATTACATCAGCGTGATCAACCGCAATATGAAAGTTGATTAACATATCGTTATAGTGATCACTTTCACCAGTAATAGCTGTTTTAGGTGTAGCCTCTATCGTACCTATAGCTACAAGTTCATCATCTTCATTTAAGATACCAATCTCACGTATCATAAACCCGCCTATATCAGCCGGTATATGAGCTTGAAAAACACCTTGTGTTTCATTAGTAGCCGTATAATTATCTATAGAGCCTTTCCATTTTTGCCCTTTTAATTCGCTTTGGCTATCAGTAGGAACGTAATCTGAACCGCCCCCATCACCAACGGCTATTTGTGTCCAATTACACTGCTGTTGTAAAAAAGAAGCCGTAGCTATATCAGCTAATCCGGCTTTTGTAATTAATGATCCCATTTTATCTTGAACCTCATTGTTCCCTATTTCTTTATAGGCATAACATGAATTTTATTACCTATTACTATTCCACTTGTTGAATACGTTGTTACACTATTTTCTAAATCGTGTTCTATTATCGGTAAAATAGTTAATTGCATACCAACACCAAGAATAGCCCCGGTATAGGCGGCTACTTTATTTGTTATGAGCTGGTGAATAACTAACAAAATATTCATAGGTACAATTTCTCGTAATAGTTCAACTATGATATTTAATTTTGTATTACTAGCTTCAGCTAAAGAGATAGTTAATACTAAGTCCTTAACTTCTAGCGTGAAACCGTCATAACCTAAAACGCCCCCCAGTATTCTTCTTAATTGAATTTCAGAATAGGGGAGCTTAGCGTTTAATTTTGCAATAACCCGATAACGGCGTTCTTCTAGTGTATCTGTTTGAGCTGGTGTAATGTTTAACAGTTCTTCAAATTTGGCTATACCGTCTTCATTCGCCTCTTTTGGATAGATGTTTTTATTCCATTGATCTATATACTCATGAAGCTTGACAAATTCAGGGTCAATCGCTGCTGCTATTTCTTCATATTCTGTATACTCTTTTAAAATATCATCCATCCAATCAAGAATACTCGGTTTATTACTCATTTATCGCTTCCTTGAATATTGGTATTTCATCAAATTTTAAATCTAAATCTTCTTTAGAACCGTTAATTGAAATAGAACCTTGAACGTAATCATGAATACCGGGAATATCAAATAAGATACTGCCTAACTTATTTATTTGAATTGAGATAAAGCGTTCATTGTAATTTTTCTCAATCGATTCCTGATAATTGTTGGTATCACCCCAAGTTTTAATTAAATCAGTACAATAGGCTTTAAACTGTTTTTCAACTTCATCTTTAACATCTCTATATGAAAACTCAGGTTCAAAATCAAGTTGAAAGTTAATTTTCAAATCTACACCTTTAGCACTTTTAACTATGGTATCGTGTCCTATAGGAACAATTCCTGTTCCACAATTATCAATTTCAGGCGGTTCAGTAACATCTAAAGGTCTTAGAGCGTTTTGAACCTGTTCAACTAGTTCTTCACTAGCTACACCGAAATTTGAGTCAATTATTATTACATCAACACTTCCTTCACCTCTAGGACAGCGTATTATCTTACAATCACCTACACCAGCTATAGCGTTTACCTCTTCAATATAATCTAGAGCATTACCACCGAAGGCTTCACCGGCTATAGATTGAATAACACGTTGTCTAAATGTTTCTGTTTCTTCAACTTCTTCACCCGGTATTAAAAGAGCTGTAATATTAGCGGATCTAAAACCCTGTAAAGAAAAAACCGGTAACAATTGTCCAAAAGTACGGTTGCCAATTGTTCCGGCTTGCTCACATCTTAAGTTATATTTAACATTACTTATCTTTTCTATTACGGTATAGAATATTTGGTTGTAGGTAAATCTTGAGCCTATTTCAATTTCAACACCTTCATCACAAACAAAATCAGCTTGAACTACAGCGTAAGTAGCAGAATAAGGAACAAGGTTATAGGTATCAGCGTGTTTAATTAAATGCTCTCTATCAGCTGTTGTTATAAAGGCGTTGTTAATTGTTTCTTCTAAATCTTTATAAACAACCTCAAATTCATTAGCCGCAGCCGCTAGTGATTCCCACAATAAAGAGCCTTCAGATTTATCAACGTCATTTCTAGTTTCATTCATCATTTCTTCTAGAATAGCTAGATAATCTTTATCTTCAAACATTTACCTGCCCCTCGTACGTAAATTCACCAAAACAAGAGGTTATTAAACAACTAAATTTTAATATCCTCTTATGGTTTAATTTTTCAAATTCAAAATCTGTAACGTCAAGTATTCTTTCATCCCAAGCTAGAGCGTTTTTAACAGTATCAGGTAATTTAGCCATTACTAAATCAGTATCCATGCCAAAGAACTTTTGAGCTTGAATACCAAAACCGTTGGTATGAATAAAGCTACTTCTATTTTCAATATTAAGATGAATAAAAACCGCTTGTTTAACAGCTTCTAAATCATCTATTATTTCACTCGTAACTCTTTTCTTATCCTTATCTAATTTCCATGTTTTAGAGGTTCTAATCTTTAAAGATAAATCTTCAGGATCAATAAAACTAGCATTTCTTAAAGCTTCAGAGATCATTTATAGCCTCCCTAAAATCAGATATTTTTGCCCGCCGGGTTTTTGTAAAACAACAACTTTATCACCGGCTTTCAGAGAATTGTCTATAGTAATTTCACCCGAAGCCGCCCCTGAAACAGTCGCTGTATAGCTTCTTAAGAACTCAGGTATGATACAACAGCTTTCAGGTAAAGGTCCTTGTGAGCTATCTAATTGAACTTGTGTAGGTGTTATCATAGTGCCAAAATAAAAATCTGTAGGACGTGAATTACCTACATAGCTTTCAATTAACATTTTTAATTTATTACCTGTATTACTCATCAGGAAAGCTCCAATCCGGGGAACGTGTATCCCAGTTATCAACCATTTTGATTAAAGAACACGTTAAGTCCATATCGTGATAACCCGCTTCAAAATGGTGTTTAACCGATTCAACTCTAAACCATCCTCTTATATATTCCATATTATCTTCACTGTAAAAATCAGCTCTAATAGGCGTACCACCTCTAACAGTAATATCACCTTGACAGCCTGTAACAGATAAACTAATTTTAGTTATATCCATTTCATTTAATAGATTTTGTGCTACTACATTAGGATTTTCGCCTTCTTGAACATTAACGTTTTTATTTATCGTTCCATAAATTTTTTCTAACGTTTCATTTTTAACAACCGTATATTTCTTTTCAGAATCGCCTTCATTACTCTTATT
>CANRHC010000093.1 GCA_947630305.1 uncultured Bacilli bacterium | reverse complement strand
TAAAAAACTCTCAACCCCTCATAAATAGGGACATTGAGAGTTTTTGCCTTTTTAAAACTGTCAAACGTGAGATTATATTTAGTATAACATAAAAAAAGAACTAATTACATAAAATTTTTGTAGAGGTGTAAATGTGAAAAAAGTATTTTGGATATTTATTTTATATTTTGGTTTTTTAAGGATTTGTATGGCTGAAGTAGATTTAGCTATAAGTAGTAAAAGTGCTATTTTAATGGATGCTAAAACTGGTTTAGTTTTATATGAAAAAGATGCTGATAAAGCTTATCCACCTGCTAGTATGACTAAATTAATGAGTATGTTATTGATTATGGAAGAAGTTGATAATAATAAATTATCTTTAGATGATAATGTTTTAATTAGTAAAAATGCATCTAGTATGGGTGGTAGTCAATTATTTTTGCAAGAAGGGGAAAGTTATCCTGTTAAAGAATTATTAAAAGGAATAGCAGTTGCTAGTGGAAATGATGCTGTAGTAGCGCTTTCTGAGAAGATTGGTGGAAGTGTTGATGGTTTTGTTGATATGATGAATGATCGGGCCCAAAAGCTTGGTCTTAAAAATACTAAATTTGTTAATCCTCATGGTTTAGATGCACAAGGTCATGTTTCATCAGCAAGAGATATGGCCCTTATTGCCAAAGAATTATTAAAACATGAAAAAATATTAGAATTTACAAGTATTTATGAAGATTACTTAAAAAAGAATGATGGTTCGAGTGTTTGGCTTGTAAATACTAATAAATTAGTAAGATTTTATGAAGGTGTGGATGGTTTGAAAACGGGATATACTAAAGAAGCTGGATATTGTCTTACTGCAACAGCTAAAAAAAATAATTTAAGATTGATTTCAGTAGTTATGGGAGAACCTAGTAGTGATGAAAGAAGTAGTGATACTTCAAATATGTTAAATTATGGTTTTAATACTTATGAGCTTTATATGGCTTTTCCTAAGGAAAAATCTTTAGGAACTAAGAGAGTAGAGTTTGGGAAAAAGGATTTTGTGGAACTTGCTTTAGTAGATGATTATGTAAAGTTATTAAAGAAAAATGAAGAAAAACCAGTTTATTCTTTTGAAATAAATGTTGATAAATTAAAAGCTCCTTTAAAAAAAGGTGAAATTGTTGGTAAAGCTAAAGTAATTGATAATAATAATATAGTGGATGAAGTTGACATTACGGTTTTAGAAGATGTATTAAAAGCTAATTTATGGGATTTTTTTAATAAAAATTTAAAAAATATTACAGCTGGTAAGAAAATGCTTAAATAATTTTTAGGGCTTATTTTAAGCTTTTTTTATGTAATAATTTTGATATATAAAATTGATTTATTTATATTTAATATTAAATGAAGATTTTATTATGAGCTTGTTTTATCTTTTAAAATTTTGTATACTTAAATTCAAGTAGGAGTGATTAGTTTATGAAATCAAATGTTCAAAAATTTAATAAATTACAAATTGTTGATATTATCTTTAATATTATTTTTGCTATTATAAGTGTTATTTTTTTCTTTATTTTAATTACTAGTAATATTTTACCAAGTAAATATTTGATTGCAATTATTTTAATTATTTTAATAGTTTTGGTTATTAATTTTTTGATTTCTTTAAAAAAAGAGAGAAAAAATGTTTTTTATGTTATACCAATTATAATAGATTTATTAATTAGTGTTATTTTGATATTTGTTATAGTATTTATTAATAATACTATGAATTTTTTGAAGAATATAAGTGTTAGATATAATACTGATACTTATTATATTTTGGCAAATAAAAATTCTTCATATCAAACTATAGAGGATATTAAATATCAAGATTTAAATGTTTTTAAAGATTTAGATGATATGAGTACAGTAGAAGAAAAAATTAAAGAAAAGTTGCAGGGTGAAATTAGTTATCATTCTAATGTTGCTGAGTTATTTGATAATATTCTTAATGATTTAAATTATATTATTATTGTTAATTCTGGTAATTATGATGCTATTACTGGTTTTGATGATGAATATGAGGATAAAGTTAAGATTATTGATTCTATTGATATTACAACAAAAGTAAATATTGAAGATGTTGATGTAAAAACTAATAGGGAGTCTTTTATTGTTTATATTAGTGGTATTGATACAAGAAGTAATTATATGCCTAGTAGGAGTTTAAGTGATGTAAATATTATTTTAGCGGTTAATCCTAATACTAAAAGGTTATTGATGATTCATATTCCAAGAGATTCTTATGTTTATTTACATGGAATTGATACTGATTTAAAAGATAAGTTAACTCATTCGGGTACAGTAGGTGGGATAGAATTATCTAAAGCTACAATTGAAGATTTACTTCAAATTAAGATTCCTTATTATGTCAGAGTTAATTTTAATTCTGTTATGAGGTTAGTTGATGCTATTGGGGGAATAACTATTAATTCTGATGTTGATTATTCATTTATATGTAATTCAAGAAATGCCGGTAAAAAGTGTACAATAAATCCTGGGTTAAATGATCTTGATGGTCCATGTGCACTTGCTTTTGCAAGGGAACGTAAAGCTTATGATTCAGGTGATCGTCATCGTGGTGAAAATCAAGAGCAAGTAATTGAAAAAATAGTTGAAAAAGTTTCTAAATCTAGTACATTATTAAATAATTATTCTAATATTTTACAATCTGTAGAAGGTACATTTGAGACTAATATTAATGAAACTGATATAACTAATTTAATTAAGATGCAAATTGATGATATGGCTACGTGGAAAATAGAAACTTCTAATATTACAGGTACTGGTGCGATGATGCGTACTTATTGTTATCCAGGAAGAGATTTATATGTTATGAATATTGATGAGCAATCTATTAATACATCTATTTCAAAATTAAATGAAGTTTTAGTGGAAAATTAATTGACTAATATAATTTAAATTTGATATATTGTTATAGATAGAAAGATAAAGGGAGAAATATGGAAGAAATTAATTTGAAAGAAATATTTGATTATTTTAAATCAAATCTTATAAGAATTATTATTGCTGTTTTTGTGGTAGTAATAATAGGTAATTATTATTCAATAATAATTCGAAAACCACTTTATAGAAGTAATACTACTATTATATTGGTAGGTGGTAATAATAGTGGTAATTATAGTTCTACTGATGCTCAGTTGAATAAAAATTTAGTTAGTACGTATAGTGAGATTATTAAAAGTAGAAAAGTTTTAACTACTGTTATTAATAATTTAGGATTAGATATGAGTGCTGAATCATTATCTGGTCAAATTTCTGTTTCATCTGTAACTAATACAGAAATTATTAAGATAAATGTTTCTAATCCAAATGGTCAAGTTGCAGCAAAGATTGCTAATGAGATTGCTAAAGCATTTAGTGATGAGGTAAAGACTATTTATAATTTGGAAAATGTTTCTATAGTAGATGAAGCTATAGCAAATGATGTTCCTTATAATGTTAATTTTATGAAGGATAATGTTATTTATTTATTAATTGGT
The DNA here is from genome assembly GCA_947630305.1 of uncultured Bacilli bacterium. Taxonomy (GTDB): domain Bacteria; phylum Bacillota_I; class Bacilli_A; order RF39; family UBA660; genus Ventrenecus. Next base: position 1,690 of record CANRHC010000093.1, on the reverse strand, counting down.
TTAATTTTATCATTTGGTACTGTATTTGTTATGTATTATTTTGATACGACGATTAAATCTGATGATGTAATTGAACAAAAATTAGGTTTAACGGTTTTAGGTATTGTACCTAAGGAAGTTTAATTAGGAGGTTAAAATTATGAAGTCAGATTTAAAAATTACGGCTAATTCAAAATCTGTTTTTAGTGAATCTATTAAAACAATTAGAACTAATTTAGCTTTTTCAGTAATGAATAAGGGAAAATTAAAGACTATTTTATTTACTTCACCAGAAAGTGGTGATGGAAAAAGTTTTGTGTCTGCTAATTTAGCAGTTGCGTATGCTCAAGAAGGTAAATCTGTTTTGCTTATTGATTGTGATTTAAGAAAAGGAAGACAACATGAAATATTTAAAGTTACTAATTCTGTTAGTAGAGGATATTCTACATTAATATTAAATTATAAAGATGATATAGATTTGGATAAGTATATTATTAAAACAAATACTAAAAGAGTTGATTTAATTACTACTGGTCCTACACCACCAAATCCTATTGAGTTATTAGATTCAATTTATAATAAAAAATTAATTGATAAGTTAAAAAAGATATATGATATTATAATTTTTGATTGTCCACCAACTATTGGTCTTAGTGATGCAATGGTTATGACTCAGTATAGTGATGCTAATGTTGTTGTTGTATCAAGTAAGAAAACTAAAATTGAATTATTAGATCGAGTTAAAAAAACTTTTGCACAAGCTAATGCACCAATTACTGGGGTAGTAGTAAATAAAGCATCTGTTAAAGATAATGGCTATTATGGATATTATTGCAATGATTATTATGGAAAGATTAATTAATTATGAAAGATATACATTGTCATTTATTGCCAAGTGTTGATGATGGAGCAACCGATTTTAAAGAAAGTATAATTCTTTTAAGAAAAGCTCAAAAAGAGGGAGTTACTGATGTTGTATTAACTCCTCATTATATAAAAAATAATAAGTATAATTGCAATAATGAAAAAAAAATAAAGATTTTTGAAAAATTAAAGTTATATGCCAAATCTAATAATGTTAATATTAATTTATATTTAGGTAATGAAGTTTTTTTAGATGAAGATGTAATAAATTTATTAAAAAATGATAAGATTAAGACATTAAATAATTCAAAATATATTTTAATTGAATTTCCATTAGAATATATATTAAAAAATACTAAAGATATTATATATGATTTAATTAGAAATGATTATATTCCTATTCTTGCTCATCCAGAACGTTATAGGGTTTTTAAACAACATCCTGATTATATTCTAGAATTTTTAAGAATGGGTGTTTTATTACAGTGTAATTATCTTAGTTTATTAGGAGTATATGGAAAAGAAGCTAAGAAAACTATTAAATTCTTTTTAAAAAAGAATTGGGTTAGTTTTTTAGCTAGTGATATGCATCATGAAGGAAATTATGAAATAAAGAAAATGAAAAAAAAGTTGAAATCAATAGTACATAATGATATAATAGTCGACGATTTACTTATTAACAACTTTGATAAAGCAATAAATAATTATGATTTAGGAATAAAGGGGTGAAGCACTTTGTAATGAGTGCCTTTTTTAATTTTCTTAAAGTAGGAAGAATTAAATAGCAAGTTCCCAGTTAATAAATTTCAAACAATGTAAAGGAATAAGTTCCCATAAAAATGTCAAA
>CANRHC010000092.1 GCA_947630305.1 uncultured Bacilli bacterium | reverse complement strand
TAAGAAAGTAAAACAATTCAGGCTATTTAAGTAATAGCAGTAGTAAACGTAGTGCAGGAGTTAGGCAATTTCGGAGCACAATCTAGCGCAGCCAGTAAGATGCACTTTTAGTGCATAATAAAACTACCAGCTAAGCTGGTAGATTTTTATTAAAAACGTTTATTTAAACGATTAACATTAAAACAAATGATTATTAAAAATAGTAATTTAACTTTTGTTGTTAAACTTCCTAGAATACTAAACAATAAATGAATTATTGATCAAATAACAAGAAAACAAGCAAAAAAATAATAAATAAAGAAAAAGCATTATTTATAAAATAGGTAATGGATCTAATACAAAGTATGTTCTAAAGTAATTTTTTCTTGCAAGCGTCATAACATTTTAGTAAAATATTTACAAGGAGGTAATTTTATGTTACATGATATTTTATTAATAGTTATTGGTTTAATTGTTGGTTTAATTATTGGCTTTTTTGTTGCTAGGACTTTTATGAAAAAGTATTTAAAGAAAAATCCACCAATTAATGAGAAAATGATTGAAGTAATGATGAGTAGTATGGGTAGAAAACCTAGTCAAAAACAAGTTAGACAAGTAATGAATCAAATGAATCGTTATATGTAATGATACTTTTGACATTACTTGAAAAATAATGATTGACTTAGTTCTTTATTTTGTGTTATTCTAAAAAAGAAGAATAAGGTGATTAGTGTATGATGGATTTTTTAGAAAAGTTATATAGTAATGAGAACTTTGGAATTTATTTAGTTGTAATTATTGCTATATTAGTATTATTGTTCTTTATTGTATTATTTTTAGGTAAAAAAGATTCTAAGAAAGAAAATAAAAATGAAGGTGAATCACAACAATTAGTGAAAAATGAACAACCTGTTGTGCTTAATAAGATTGAGACTCCTGTGGAAGCTAAACCAATTTTAGAACCTGTTATGAAAAATGATTTGACATCTGAGAATGTTGTAACAAAAGTTGAACCGGTTAAATTTGAGTCGGTTGAAAGTCCAGTATCTATTTCAACTTTTAAGGAAGTTACTGATTCTAAACCTTTAGAAGTTAGTGAGGATAATATTAAATCAAATGTAACTAATAATGTTGTTTTAAATGAAAGTAATAAAAAAGAAAGTGTTGATGAGACTAAGGAATTTGATTTTGATGCTTTAGCTGAGGCTATAAATAAGGAATTAGAGTCTATTAAAGAGGCTAAAAAGGAAGCTGAAATTGTTGAAGAAAGTAAGCCAGTTATTGAAGAAAAACCTTTTGCTTTTCCAACTTTTGAAACTGTTGAGCCTGATAATATTCCTGAACCTTTAATGCATCACGAAGAAGTTAAAGAAGAAGTTAAACCTGTTATTGAAGAAAAACCTAAAACGATAATGCCTAATGTTTTTAGTTCTGTTTATGTCAAAAGAGATGAGCCCAAAGTTGAAAATGTTAGTAAACCTGTTGCTCCACCACCATTTGAGTTACCTAAGATGGCAGATTTACCAAAAAAAGCTTCAAATAATGAATCTTCTGATATACATTCTGTGTTAGATAATATTGATGTTGAATCTTATCAAATAAATAAGTAAAGAATTGGTCAAATACTAGTTCTTTTTTTCATAAAATAAAAGGTTTATGATATAATACGAATATGGAGGGATTGTTTTGAAATTATTTAAAAATGGCGATAAATTAAATATGGAAGAAGTTAATGAAGTAGTTAGTTTATCTAAAAAAATTTTACATTTATTTTATATTGCTATGGTTATTGCAATGATCTTAATTGTTACGATTATTGCTAGAGAATGGGGCGTTTTAAAATTTTTAATAAGTTTGTTAAGTGTTTTAGCACCATTTTTTATCGGTTTTATTATCGCTTGGTTATTAAATCCGTTAGTTACTAAGTTAGAGAATAAAAAAATCCCTAGAGCTTTAGGAACGATTATTGTTTATGTTATATTTATGTTAGCTCTTATTATCTTTGTTCGTTTTTTAATTCCAACAATTTATACTCAGATTCAAGTTTTGATAAGTAATTTGCCTTCTATTTTTAAAGAAATTGAAAATGTAATTAATAATTTATTTAATCGGTTAAATGGGTTTAATGGTTTTGATTTTAATGCTACAAAAGATAGTTTATTAAATACTTTAACTAATACTGTAAATAATTTTTTTACAACATTACCAACGATGCTAGTTAATTTTGTAGGAAATATGTTTTCTAGTTTAATTACTATAACTTTTGGTTTAGTTATTGGTATTTATATTTTAATGGATTTTAATTCAATAAATGGTCATTTATTAAAATTAGTACCTAAGAAGAATCGTTTTGAAATTTCTTTATTAATTACTAATATTTCAACAGAGGTTAGAAAAAGTGTTAATGGAACATTTTTAGTTGCGTTGATGGTATTTGTATGTGATTCTTTTGGCTTTTGGATAATTGGTTTACAAGCTCCTTTATTATTTGGTTTAGTATGCGGTATTACTGATTTAATTCCATATATTGGTCCATATATTGGTGGTATAATCGCAGCTATTATTGGTTTTTCCCAAAGTCCTATTATAGGTATTATGACTGTTATAGTTGCCTTTATTGTTCAATTAATTGAAAATAATATTTTACAACCAATTATAATGAGTAAAACTACTAAATTGCATCCTGTCACGATAATTGTTGGTTTATTGATTTTTGAGCATTTTTTTGGTATTATAGGAATGATTTTAGCAACGCCTTGTATAGCTCTTGCTAAAGTTGTATGGAAGTTTTTTAAAGAAAAATATAATTTATTTAATAATGATATTGTAGCTAATGAATTAGAAAAGTAAATTTTATAAAGTTAATCGAAGGGTTTATCCTCATTACTAGAATATAGGATATTACTGTCTGTATATCCTTTTTGATTGGAGGAATTATTTTGAGAGTTTTTTTAATTGCTGGGAAAGCTGGAAGTGGAAAAAGTGAAGTTGCTAAGATAATAAAAGAATATTATGAAACATTAAAAGAAAAAACGGTTATTACTGAATATAGTAAATATCTTAAATTATATGCTAAAGAAATGTTAGATTGGGATGGTAATCCTCAAAATAAACCAAGAGATTTTTTACAAGAAATGGGATTATTTATTAGAGAAAATTTAAAAAAAGAAGATTTACTAATTGAAAGGATGAAAACTGATATGATTGTATATGAACATTTTTTTAAAAATGTTATTATATCAGATGTAAGGTATCCTAAAGAAATTATCAGTATAAAACAAGATTATCCTAAAGCTAAATCAATATTAGTAGTTAATGAATTAGAAGATTCACCTTTAACTATTAAACAAGCAAGACATAAAACAGAACATGCTTTAGATAATTATGAAGGTTTTGATTATGTAATTCATAATAATTTTGAACAAAATTTAAAAAATGATGTATATGAAATATTGGAGGAGATAAAATGAATTTAAAAAAATTATATTTAGATTATTTTAAAAGTTTAGGACATGTTGTTATTCCCAGTGCGCCTGTAGTTCCAGAAAATGATCCATCAGTTTTATTTAATACAGCGGGGATGCAACCTTTAATTCCTTATTTAATGGGTGAAGCTCATCCCTTTGGTAAAAGATTATGTGATGTTCAAAAATGTATTAGATTAACAGATTTAGAAAGTATAGGCGACAATACTCATCATACTTTTTTTGAGATGTTAGGTAATTGGAGTTTAGGTGATTATTTTAAAAAGGAAAGCATTGAATATAGTTTTAATTTTCTTACAAAAGTCTTAAATATTCCTATTAATAAATTAGCTATTACAGTATATAAAGGTGATGATAAAATTCCAAGAGATGATGTAAGTGCTAATAGATGGATAGAACTGGGTATATCACCAAATCACATAGCATATTTAGGAAAAGATGATAATTTTTGGATTGCGGGAGATAAAGGACCTTGTGGTACTGATACTGAAATATTTTATTTTAGAAGTAATGATGAAATTCCTTTAGAATTTGATCCTAAAGATAACAGATGGGTTGAAATATGGAATAATGTATTTATGGAATTTTATCAAGATAAAGATGGTAATATTACTCCTTTAGCTTTAAAAAATGTTGACACAGGAATGGGTGTTGAAAGAACAACAGCAATTTTAGAAGGTGTTAATGATAATTATTTAACAAGTATATGGAGTAAAGCTTTAAAAAAACTAGAAGAAATTACTAATTTAACATATGAAAATAATAAAAAATCTATGAGAATTATTATGGATCATATTAGAACTTCTGTTTTTATTGCATCTGATCCAAGTGGAATAAAACCAAGTAATACAGATCAAGGTTATATTTTAAGAAGATTAATAAGAAGAGCAATAAGACATGCTAGAAAATTAAATATTGATATATCTAGTAATTGGGAAGAACAATTAGCCAAAATATTTATAAATGAATATCAAGAAACTTATAAAGAATTAAAAGAAAATGAACAAATTGTTTTAGATGTTTTAAAAAATGAGAAAGAAAAATTTAATAAAACTTTAGAAAAAGGTTTAAAAATATTTGAAAAATTAACTAAAAATATGCAAAATGTAGATGGAGAAACTGCTTTTCATTTATATGATACTTATGGTTTTCCTATTGAATTAACAATTGAAGTAGCAAATGAAGAAAATATGAGTGTTGATTTAGAAGGATTTAAGAAAAAATTTAGTGAACATCAAGAAAAATCAAGAACTGCTTCAGCTGGTAAATTTAAAGGTGGTTTAAGTGGAAATGGAATAATTGAAACAAAATATCATACAGCAACTCATCTACTTAATGCTGCTTTAAAAATAGTTGTTAATAATGATGTTCATCAAAAAGGAAGTAATATAACTTCAGAAAGATTAAGATTTGATTTTTCTTGTGATCATAAATTAAGTGATGAAGAAAAACACAGAGTAGAAGAAATTGTTAATAATTGGATTCAAGAAGATTTAAAAGTAGAAAAATTAACAATGAAAAAAGATGAAGCTATAGCATCTGGAGCTGAATGTATGTTTATTGAAAAATATCCAGATATTGTAAGTGTTTATAAAATAGGAGATGTATCAAAAGAATTATGCGGTGGTCCACATGTAAAAAGTACAAAAGAATTAGGAAAATTTAAAATAGTTAAAGAAGAAGCCTCATCTTCTGGAGTAAGAAGAATAAAAGCAATATTAGAAGAAGTGTAAAGGAAAACTTATACATTTGCAATTTATGCTAACAAAAAATGTGCACTTTATAATATCATGTAAATAGACATGTCTAATTAGAAAA
>CANRHC010000091.1 GCA_947630305.1 uncultured Bacilli bacterium | reverse complement strand
ATATCTTTTTTTCTTAAAGTGCCATTATTAATTGTTTTCATTATCTTCTCCTCTTTCTTTTAAAAATCACAATTACCAGGTGTTCTTGGATAAGCAATAACATCTCTAATATTATCAACCCCTGTTAAATAGATTAATAATCTTTCAAAACCCATTCCAAAGCCTGAATGAACACACGTACCATAACGTCTTAAATTTAAATACCAATACATTGATTCTTCATCCATCTTTAATTCATCCATTCGAGCTTTTAATTTAAAGTAATCTTCCTCTCTTTGACTACCACCCATTAATTCTCCAGCATTAGGAACAATTAAATCAACAGCAGCCACCGTTTTCCCATCATCATTTTGTTTCATATAAAAAGCTTTAATATCTTTAGGCCAATTAGTAATAAAAACAGGTCCATTAAAATAATTAGTTAAATATTTTTCATGTTCTTTAGCAATATCCTCACCATAATTAGGTGGAAATTCCCATTTTTCATCAGATTTTTTTAAAAGGCTTATGACTTCTTCATGTGTAATTCTTGTAAAATGACTATTAATTAAATCTTCTAATTTTTTAATTAAACCAGGTTCTTGAAATTGATCTAAAAATTGTAATTCTAAAGAACATTTATTTAAAACTTCCCTAACAACATATTTTAAAAATTCTTCTTCAATATCCATTAATTCATTTAAATCACAGAAAGCAATTTCCGGTTCAATCATCCAAAATTCAGACGCATGAACTTTTGTATTGGAATTTTCAGCTCGAAATGTTGGACCAAAAGTATATACTTTACTAAAAGCCATTGCAAAAGTCTCAGCTTGTAATTGTCCAGACACTGTAAGACCAGCTTTTTTACCAAAAAAATCATCTTTATAATCAATTTTTTTAACTTTATCTAATGGTAGAGTTGTAACTTGAAACATTTCCCCTGCTCCTTCACAGTCACTAGCCGTTATAATTGGGGCGTGAAAATAAACATAACCATTATTTTGAAAATATTCGTGAATAGCCATACTAGCGACACTTCTAATCCGAAAAATAGCTTGATATAAATTAGCTCTTGGTCTTAAATAAGCAATACTTCTTAAAAATTCTTTAGTATGACGTTTTGGTTGTAAAGGATAATCCATTGGACAATCACCTAATAAATTAATATCTTTAGCAACTAATTCAATATCTTGATTTTTTCCTTCACTTTTTTTAATAATTCCACAAGCTTTAATAGCCGAACCATTTTTTAAAGCTGTAATATGCTCAAAATCAGCTAAATCTTTATTATAAACAATTTGTAAATGTTTGAAAGTTGTACCATCCGTAAAATCAATAAAGCCAAATTCCTTTTGAGGGCGATGATTTCTTATCCATCCATTTACTATAACTTCCTTATCAATTAAAGTTTCATAATTATCCCATATTTTTTTTAAATCCATCAAAATCATCCTTTCATAAAATAATAAAAACCTAGATTCTTGTAAGGACGAAAAATTTTTCCGCGGTGCCACCTTACTTCACCCAGGCTCTCTTTATTTTTTATCACATAATATGCGTTCTTAAATTTAGGAAAGCTGTCTTTCAAAAAGATTCTTTTAAGCATTTTCACCAATTAGCTCTCTCTTTAAAAAGAACTCCTTTTTTACTTTTTCTTTCATTAAGAAGTTAAATATATTTTATGACTTTTTAATTAAATAGTCAATTATCCAATTTTAATTTGTTGTAAAATAATAATCAGTTTTATCATTTTCTCTTATAAATTCATACATTACATATTGTTCTTCACTATCATTTGAACCTTTAAAAATATATTTAGTAAAACCATTACCATTATCTTCATATAAATTATCCTTTAATATCTCTAAAGTAAGATATTCCTTTTCTAAAGCATTTTGCAAAGTTGTAAAAGTGCTTCCATAATATACATATATTTCTTTAACCCCAGATAAATAAAATCTTTCCTTATCAGTTTCATATATTAATTTTTCATTTTTTTGTTCATTATCTTCTAAAAATTCCAATTTAATTTTATATTCAGTATAATCTCTTATTTTATTTAAACGTTCAATTTTTTGAATCGTAAATAAATGATAATTTAAAAATACGCCAATCGAAATTATAACTAATAATAAACAAAAAATTAAAATAACTAATTTAAATTTAAGCATTTTAATTTTTTTACGGCTATATTGTCTTTCTCTTTTCATATTGCACCCCAAAACTAGTTGTATTGTATCACTAATAATTAAAGAAGTAAATCTTCTGGTTTAGAATATTTACAACCACAGTAGTTTTGCCGATATAAATTATACTTTTTAGAATATTCAATACTTTTTAAATAACCATTTTCCTTTTTAAAATCACTATATAAAAATTTAACATTATATTTTTTACTTAAAATACTTCCGATTTCATTTACCCAATTACTTACTTTATAAGGACTTACAGTAAGTGATGTTCCAAAATAATCAAAACCTAATTCACGAGCTTTAATGACCGTATAAGAAAGTCTTAATTCATAACATTTATAACAACGTTTACCTCTTTCTAATTCATTTTCTAAACCTTTAGCAATAGCTTTAAAAGCATCACCATCATAATCACAATCTAAAAAATTAATATCTAATTCTTTTAATAACCTTTTTTGTTCTTCTTTTCGTTTTAAATATTCTGCTTCAGGTTCAATATTAGGATTATAATATAAAACAGTAATGTCAAAATAATCTTTTAAAATATCCAAACAAATAGTGGAACAAGGAGCACAACAAGTATGAAAAAGAATAGTTGGTCGAACACTCAAATTAGCTAAAATATTTTTCATTTCTTTATGATAATTCATCTATATCACCCTTAAAATAAACTAAACGCTATTTTATCACTTGATGAATCTAAATACAAGATACCTTTTTTACCTTCTAAAGTAGCATAAATATCAATATAATTATTTAATTTATCTAAATGAATAGTATTTACATATACATGATTACCATCATTCATTTGTAAGAAAAAACGAGATTCATCAATTACTACATCACCATTTTTCCAAGGATCATAAATAATTTCACTAACTAAAGATACAATATCAGGTGATAAATTATTAAAACCATTAACAAGTTTTTCATATAATTCATCAGGTACTTTATTAGTTAAAAGAGGAACACCTTGTAAATTATTAGTTTCCACTTCATTAAAATTACTTAATATTAAACGATTTTTATCAAGACTATAAAATAAAGGCCTAGCTTCATCAATAATAATAGTTAATTGACCAAAAATACTTTTTTTAATTTTAACATTATTTATATAAGGATTTAATTTTAAAGAATCTTTTATCTTATGGCTACTAATACAAAACAAACAAGGATATTCACTATATAATGAATTAGAAATGATTTCATTATCACTTACATAATTATTTCCAATAACCACAATATGATTAGTTGGAATTAATTTAATTCCTTTATATATTAAAAAAATAATCAAAATTATAATAAATATTTTTAAAACACTTTTCCATTTAATCTTTCTTTTAATTTTTTTCTTGCTTTTCATATCTTCACCATTCTTAAATTATTTTATCAAAAAAAAAGACCTTTGAATATTATTCCTAAAAAAAATATCTAAATTTAACATATTTAGACATTTTTAAGATGATTATTTTCTAAATCAATATTCATTTTAGGATTAATATTCAAAGATTTAGATAAATCATTACTAATAGTTATAACTTCTTCATTATACATTAAAATAGTTTGTTTTACTTCTTTTTGATTTTGAGCAATTTGCTCATAAGCTAATAATTGCCAATAATCAGCAACAGAAATATTTAAACCAGTATCTCTAATTTGGTATTTACTTATTAAATTTGAAGGAGCTAAATACGCTAAAGTATGGTCTTTATTCGAAACATTACCATGCGTATGACCTATTGATATAATATTATACTTAGAATCTTGTAATAATTGTTGAAATTTAGAAACATTATTTTGAACATGATAATCACAGATAGCTTCATTTAAATCATATATAATATCTTCAAAATAAATAAGAGATTTACCATCAATTAAATAACGATTGCCTAATAGAAAAAAAGGTATTTCACTAGCAGTTAAAGGATTATTAATTCTTTTAAAAAACTCATTATAACAATCATATATTTTTTTACTAACAATAACTTCTTCATCATTATTAGGTAAAGAATGAATTGAAAGAGGAATATCACTTATTGAAAAATTTGAATTATTTTCAAACGCTAAAACAAAATCAATAATTTGTTCTTCATATCCTAACTCAAATAATTTACTAATAATTTCTTTTGGAACATCATTTTTCATAATCATCACTTATATTAAGAATATCATAATAATTAATTTTAAGCTAGTTAAAATAAAAAAGAATATTTTAAAATAACAAAAAAGAATAGATAAACTATTCTAATCAAAAGATATGCCTTCCCAAGATGGAAGAACACTTGGATCTGGTTTATTTGCTGGACAAAGAGAAAGCTTTGGTTATAGCTTCCACCAAACATAGATGTTACATCCGCACCAGTTTTATGAATAAAATTCGGACCATAAGTTATTTTTGTTAATTTTGTACATCCGCCAAATAAAGCAGCCATATCAGCAACATTAGTTGTATCAAAATTACTTAAATCTAAGGTTTGTAATTTACTACAATCTCCAAACATAGAGCACATATCTGTTACACTACTGGTATTAAAATTTTTTCCAAAAGTTAAGGTTTGTAAGCCACTCATTTTATAAAACATAGAACTCATATTTGTTACACTACTCGTATCAAAACTACTTAAATCTAATTCCTGTAATTGATTACAATTGTAAAACATTGCACTCATATTTGTTACACTACTAGTTTCAAAATTACTTAAATCTAATTTTTGGATTTGACTCATTCCGTAAAACATATACTGCATACCTGTTACACTTCTGGTATCAAGATTTTGCATTCCTTCTATTTCAGTTACTTTTGAAAAACTTCCAAATAAATATGAACTATCACTATTTAATTTGACTCCTCCATCCCCTTGTAAATATCCGACACAATTGGTATCATCTGCTTCACATACAACATAACTTTGAATAGCATCAGTGTTTCCATCACCTTCATTAAATGGACCATATACTACTTGCCCTTCTTCTGCTGTTTTTACTTTCTTCTTTGTTTCTATTAATATCTTGGTTAGTTTATCTTTGTAATTCCACATTCCAGCTTTATCATTTGAGCCATACCTGTTACTTGAAATTTTTCTTAATGTTCCTGCATTAGCAAATTGATCATATTTATATTCTGTACTTAAAGTTATTTTTCCTTTCCATCCTGCATTTTGTGTATCTTCCTGTAATGGTGTTTCTTGATCTAAATATAATAATAAATT
>CANRHC010000090.1 GCA_947630305.1 uncultured Bacilli bacterium | reverse complement strand
CAAAATTGTCGAAATGCAACGGCTGGTTCGATTAGACAATTAGATTCTAAAATTACTGCTCAAAGAAATTTAAATACTTGGATTTATCATTTACCTAATCCTTTAGATTATGGTTTAAAGACTCATTATGATGCTTTAGAATATATGAAGAGTTTAGGTTTTAAAGTAAATCCTTGTAATCGATTAGTTAAGAATATTGATGAAATATTGGCTTTTATTCATGAATATGGTGAGAAAAGAGAGTATTTACCTTATGATATTGATGGGGTAGTAATTAAAGTAAATGATTTACAAATGCAACAAGAGTTAGGATTTACTTCAAAGTATCCAAGATGGGCTGTTGCTTATAAGTTTCCTGCTTTAGAGGTTTTAACTAAATTAACGGATATAATTTTTACGGTTGGAAGAACTGGTAGAATAACACCTAATGCGGTTTTAGATCCAGTTTTAGTTATGGGTTCTACTATTAAAAGGGCAACTTTACATAATGAAGATTATATTTTAGAAAAAGATTTAAGAATAGGAGATACAGTATCAATTAGAAAAGCTGGTGATGTTATACCAGAAGTTGTTGAACCTAAAGTAGAAAGAAGATTAGGTAAGGAAATGCCTTTTAAAATGATTAGTAATTGTCCAATATGTAATGAACCTTTAGGCAAAAAAGAAGGACAAGTGGATTATTATTGTTTTAATCCAAAATGTCCAGCTAAGCATATTGAAGGTCTTATTCATTTTGTTTCAAGACATGCTATGAATATAGATGGTTTTGGGGAAAGAATTATGGAAGACTTTTTTAATTTAGGTTTTATTAAAGATATTACTGATATTTATCATTTAGATGAACATCGAAAAGATTTAATTGAATTAGAGGGATTTGGTAATAAAAGTGTTGATAACTTATTAGATGCCATAAATGAAAGTAAAAGTAATAGTTTAGAAAGATTATTATTTGGTTTAGGAATTGGTGGTATTGGGGATAAGACGGCTTTGCTTTTAGCAAGAACTTTTAAGTCTTTAAATAATTTGATGGAGCAAAGTTTAGATGATTTACAAAAGATTAAAGATATTGGGCCAATCCTTGCTAAAAATATAACTGATTATTTTGATAAAGAAGAAAATTTAGAATTAATTGTTAGATTAAAAGAATTAGGTTTAAATACTTTATATACTGGTGAAGAAATTCAAAATAATGATTTATTAAGTGATAAACGTTTTGTTATTACGGGAACTATATCATTTATGACTCGTGATGAAATTGAAAAAATATTAGATAAATATGGGGCTAAGCCATCTAGTAGTGTTTCTTCTAAGACAGATTTTGTAATTGTTGGTGATAGTCCGGGAAGTAAGTATCAAAAGGCTGTTGATTTAAATATTCCGATTTGGGATGAAGAACATTTAAGAAGTGTTCTTACTGATTTAAATGAAATTTAGTTAAATTCTTGTTTTAGTTCTTCTTCATATTTGATCATTTGTTTAACAAAGTCTTCGTAATTATTAGTAAAAGGTATTCTTATTCCGTATTTAATAACTGTAATATCTTCTCTTTTAGTTACTATGTCGTAACTTGTTCCTTTATTTAAAAAAAGTGTAGTTTTTACATCAATTTCTGGATTGTTTAAGGGATATATATAATATCCTTTTTTTGAGTCAAAACGAAACATATAAGCTAATAATTGTGAATAATCTGATTTGTGAATGTTAAAAATGGGTTTATATTTAGCATCAACAATGATTTGTGGGTCAATTTTCCTGATAAAATCAGGATAAACTTTTTTACTATTATTAGCAAATAAAAATTGTCCATCAATCCGTTTTTTATTCATTGGATGATAAAATTGTTTATTTATAATGGTGTTAATATATTCTTCCCATAACCAAGAAATATCAAATAATATTCCATATAGTTGATGATGTTTTTTAAGATTAATATTACTTTTATTATTTTGTAAAATCATTAAACATAATTGTTGAAGAGCTCGATATTCATAGTAATAACTATGTCTAACAATATTTTTTTGATTTTTAATAATTATTTTCTTTTTATCAGTTTCTTTATAATTAGGAGTAATTGCAAATATTGTATTTACTTCTTCTTTAATATTAGAAAGAATTTTTTGACCAAACTTTTTTTTCTTTATTTCGATTATTGTATGATGTATTAATTCAGTTACTTCATTATCAAGTGAGTATTCGCGATTTGAATAAGCTATTTTACCAAGAAATGGAGTATTTAAAATAATATGTTTTTTAATATCAATCGTTCCTTTTAATTTTTCATCATTATATTCATAATTAACATACTTTTTAAATATACCTTTTCGCATAGCATTTTTTAAATATTTAGCAAATAAGAAAATTAAAATATTATATGTACCATTATTTTCAAAAACATCAGTATTTAAATTAACAAAATTGGGAATATTTAATACTTTATTAAATAAGTATTTAGTAAAATAATTATTATTTTCGGAATCAAAACGGGATTTTATAATTAGTTGTTCATCATCATAGCCAATAAAACCAATAATATTTTCGGTAAAATAATTTTCATTTTCACTATATAGAACAAATTGTTTTTCAGTTAAGTCTTCAGTTTCTTTTAAGTTTTCTGGAAATATGAAAATACCATCTTTTTCTAATTCATCAAGTGTTTTATTAAGAATTTTATTTGTTAAATTAGAAATATTATTAAAGACACTTTTATTTTGTTGATTATTATCTTTAATTATCATTATTTTCCTCATTTTTTTCTTGATATCCATAAGCTAAAGCAAATTTTTCCATATCTTCTTTTTCGTTATAAGTTCCTTCTACATATTCTTTTAGTAAAGGTTTTAAATAATCAAGCCATAGTTCATCAAAACTAAGAGTTTTTAATTTTAAGAAATAGGCTGGACCAATTTGATAATTTTCATTTAATTCTTCATTATTTTTAATGGCTTCATTTAAAGAGTTCATTCTTTTAATAGCTTCGTTAGCTAAATTTTCTTCTAATTCTTTATAAAGCATTTCTGTACAATCATCAGCTTTTAATTCAATAAAACGAAAACGACGATGCATAGCAAAATCAAAAGTATCAACTGAACGATCAATATCATTCATTGTACCAATAATAAAGACATTTTCAGGGATATAAAATTTTTGTTCAGGATCTTCATGCATATTTGAATATTGAGTTAAAATACTGCTATCTTGACCTCTATAATTAGGATCTATTGTAAAGAATAATTCACCAAAAATTTTAGAAATGTCACCACGATTAATTTCATCAATAATAAAGACATAATATTTTAATTCTTCATTTATATTTTCAATTTCATTTTTTTCATTCATTAATTTTTTAATTTCTAAGTATAAAGAAAATTCATAGGAGTTTTCTTGAGTATTTGATTTTTGATTAAAAAATTCAACTATATCTTTTACTTCATTAAAATTTTTATCTTGTTTTAACAATTCTTTTATTCTGCTAATTTTAATTATTAAATTGTTTCTAATTGGATTATTAGGAATATAAACATAAATATTTTTTTCATTGGCATCAGATATATAAAATAAATTATTAGTTTTGGTGGTAAATTCTGTAGAATTAAATTCAGTATTTTCTAAAAAATTTTTAATAGCTATATCAACTTTGGTTTCTTGTTTTAGTTCATTTTCTTCTTTATTTGCTTTTTCATAATTTTCTCTAGCTTTATCAATAAATTTTTTGAAAATTCCATCTTGAAGTTCAAATTTCATTTCATCATTATAACTAACAGGTCTTATACCTTCAACAAAATCCGTATAATCATAACTTGGATGAAATTGAACAAAACTGATACGTGATTTTTGTTCTTCATCAAGTTCATTATAATTTTGGAAGTAACCTTTACTAACAATATCGGCTGCAATTGTTTTAGCAAGATAAGTTTTACCTGTACCTGGAGCTCCTCTAAAAATAATATTTTTAGCTTCAAATAAAATTTTAGAATAAGGATTTGTAAATTCTTGAATATTCAAAGAATTAGTTTTGGCCATTTTATCTTTGATTTTATTATCAGAATTTTTAGTTTTTTGCCGATAAGTAAGAATAAATTTATCGCCTTTTTTACCAAATCTTTTTAAGCATTCTTGAATAAAAATTAAGGTTGAAAAAATATTCCAACAGTATATAACATATTTTTTATCTTTGTCATATTTATATTCCATATATAGAATTGATTTAGAGTAAATATTTTTTTTATATTCATCAATATTATCAAATATACCTTTAATTGTTTCAGAATTTTTATAAGAACAAATAGGGAAGTTTAATCTTTCTTCTTTAGATAAATTGTTGATTTCTTTATTATATATTTGAAAGGCTAATTTAGGTAAGGTTTGATTAGATATTGAACGTTCTCTTTTATTATGTTGCCGTTCAATGATTTTGTTATCAGCACTTTCAAAATAAACTTTTAGGGGAGTATAATTATCTCCTAAAGTTAAATCATTCATAGTAAATCTTTTATCAGTTGATGTAATATTATTTGCTGTAATTGTTAAAGTATATTTACAGTATTCATATTTAGATTTTGAAACAACTGTGAAACCTAAACTTTGTAAAAAAGTTTTTGCACTAGTAGAATTAAAATCACCAGTAGCTCCAGCTAATGTTAAAACATATTTAATAGGGTAAGTTTTATTTTCATATAAAAGATCGTATTCAGTACTTTGATATTTTGCTGGAATGTTTGTTATTGAATTAATAGTTTTAATTATCCTTTCTTTGGTAATGTTTTGAAAATTTTTCATTTAAAATCGACTCCTTTAAATGGATTATAACATAGTTTTTGATAAAGATAAATATTGACAAAATCTAAAAAAGCTCGTATATTAATGGCAATGAAACACGTTGAAGATATGAGTAGTTATAAATTTTTTTTAAAGAGAGATAAGGGTTGGTGTAACTTATTAAAAAAATTATAATGAAAAAAGGTATTGGAGTGTTATGGTTAGTAACCTTATAACTTTAAAGAGCATAATTTATTATGAATTAAGGTGGTACCGCGGACTTAAGAGGTAGTTCGTCCTTTGTTGGATGATACCTCTTTTTTATATAGGAAGGTTGATAAAATGAAAAGTGAACAAGAATTAGTTAGAAGAGGAAAAAAGGATGAATTAATAAATAAGGGAATTGATCCTTTTGGGCATCGTTTTGATAAAGATGCATATAGTTTAGAGATTAAAGAAAAGTATCAGGATATACCTCATGATGAATTTGAGAATATTAATGATGTTTATACGGTTGCTGGACGAATTATGTTTATTAGAAAAATGGGAAAAGCATCATTTTTCTCAATTCAAGATAAGTTAGGTAAGATTCAAATTTATATTTCAATTAATGATGTTGGAGAAGAAGCTTATGGGTTATTTAAAACGGCTGATATAGGTGATATTGTTGGAGTTAAAGGTCGGGTTATGAAAACAGGAACTGGAGAAGTAACTTTAAAATGTTTAGAATATACTCATTTAGTAAAGGCTTTAAGATTACTACCTGAAAAGTTTCATGGTTTAACAGATATTGAGGAACGTTATCGAAGACGTTATGTTGATTTAATAATGAATG
>CANRHC010000089.1 GCA_947630305.1 uncultured Bacilli bacterium | reverse complement strand
GATTCATCATTAATATTAGGATAAGCAGTAACTACTATCTTATTTCCAGCAGTACCTTTATATAAAGCTTCCCCTATATCAGCGTGGGTAGCTTTAGCACCACCTTCTCTATTAAGCTTATAAAGTACTAATTCATCAGCGTGTTTAAAGATTTCACGTATTAAAATATTGTGATCATCAGCTTCTGGATACCCAGTAACATCTACAGGATGATCACCAAACTCAGCCTTAGTGATCTTAAATATTTGATCATCTGGGCCCCAGTCTAACTTTAAGCCACCAGCTGTGATACCACGTGTAACACGTGCTACAGGTGCCCCTATAGTAATAGTATTAGTATAGGTACCTGGCATTCCTTTATTGTAATCTCTAAAATTACCACCACCGAAAGCCATTAGCCCACCACCTTTCTATTGTAATTACTTATAATTTCCCTTACTTCTGATTTGCTGCCTACAAAATCAGCTGGAAGTAAGGCATTTAAAACATCACGATCCCCTAAAAACTCTATGGCCTGTAGGATCTGCTGTTTAGGAAATTTTGCTTCTGGTTTAGCCACTCTTTGTGTGGCTGCTTTAGCTTTAGCCATTTATTATTTCCACCTCATCTTCAAAATCTAATTTTTCTATTAATGGATCTACTGGATCTGGATACTTAAGTGGTGTAGTAACCGTAAAAGTAATATGTAGATCCCCATCCAGGATAGTGGCATTTAAGCCATCTGCCCTGTATCTTCCAAAGTGCCTTAAAGCCAGTAGCAGGGTATATTCTGCCTGTCTAAGATCACTATCTTTATGTAGTGAATTATCAGCTGGCTCAAATAGCACATCAAAACTACAGGTATAAAAAAAGCCTGCTGGCTGGATCCTATCCTGTAAGTTAGGAACCCCTATGCAAGCTACAAAAAAAGCAGGGCCATCAATAATACCCTGCGATATTTCATTATCTGTTATGTAAGCATCTGGATAAAATTTATCTATAGTTAAAATAATTTGATCCACTATCTGCTGTTCTAGATTAGTAATATATTCCTGTAACATTATGTAAATACCTTATTTAAGAATTCATTAATCATCTGGCTCATTAAGGCAGGTGTTAATTTTTCCACTTCCTGTGTACTTAAGGTAAGCATAAACTTCCCAGGAACCCAGGCTTTCTTAAGCCTTTTACCTAAAGCAGGCACATATCTACCAGGCTGCTGTCTGTGGCCATACTCTACATAAGGTGCGTATTCCACAGGATTAGATACAGTAACCTCATAAGTATTACCTTTTTTTACTACCTTAGCTGAGCTAGCCCAGGCATCTGCACTACTTCCCCCAGCAGTCCAGCCACGTCTTAAAGCACCACCTTTAACATGGTAGGTTCTAGGCTGCCCATTCTGTATTACAGTATAGGATCTATTTTCTTCCACAGGTGTGCGCTTAATAACACGCTGTAATAACCTGGCAGCTAAAGCTTTAGCGCAATCTCTGAAAAAAGCTTCCAGCTGCTGCTTACCATCAGCCATAGCACTTAGCTTATTCTGCAATTCATTAAGCTGGCTAACATCAATAGTAAAATTCTTACTCATACATGCCTTTCATCTATCAGATCTATTTCCTGGTGTGTTCCCCAGTCATCTGAAATACTGCTTCTGTAAAAGTCTTTAACCTGGCCATCTGATACCACCACTACCTTACATCCAGGTGGGATCTGTAATTCCCTTTCTGGTGTTATAAAAAGTTTTACTGTTTTACTGCCATGTGGTAGTGGGCTGTCCTCTGTTACTGGCTGCCCTGTACCCTCATCCAGGAAGCAGGGCTGGTTCTCACAGATTACATTTGGTATAGGCTCAGATTTCTTAGTTTTAACATTTTTAACCAGGTAGGATTCATCTGTTATAGTGCAAGTATCTACATACAATTTTTCTATAGCCCTGCGAAATCTTTTAACTTTAGCAGGTGTTAAAACTGTTTTTCCCATAACTACTTCCACTTGATCTTTCTATAGTGATTCAGTAGGTGCTTAAACTCTGTAGAATTAGTAATATCTGCCAGCAGTGCATCATACTGGGCTTCTGCTGATAGGCCAGCAGTAGATCCACTTGACTGGAAGTTCACCTGGGCATTACCCAACTGGATACTAGATTCTGCGCTGTCAAAGTCATAGATAGGATCACCATTCTCATCTACCAGATCACCCTGGCTTTTTTTAAAATAAAGAAACCTGCCACAGATATAATCCAGAACCGAATGAACCAGTCTTTCTGGTATATCCCTACGGTTACAATAAGTAAGGATATAATCAGTAAGCCAGTGGATTAAGTGCCTTATTAGATAGGTATCACTTTCTTTTACAGGATAGTTATAGATATATTCCAGATGGTTCTTGACTGATTCATAATCTAATTTCATAGCTTACTTACTGTACTGTTGCACTATAAACTGCATCAGCATACGGGAAGGTTACTAATCCAGTAGCAGAAGAACGTACATATTTATGGGCTCTTTGTACATCTCTGTACATAATAGTTGTAACACCGCCAAACTGCTGGGCATTAACTGTAGGATCCTGTTGCATATCTATCTGGTCTGCATTAGGTCCAAAGAAAGTATCACCTAGTTTTCCTGGTGGAAGTAGTAAGAATGTTTTTGGATCTAAGAAAGATTTAACTTCCCACTCACCTTTTTTATTTAATTCTCTATAGCTTCCAGTGTAATCTACAGGATAAACTGCAATAGTAGGATAGCCTTTTCTGGATAGTAACTGATTAAGTTCATTTAATCCTAAAACCTGTTCCGATTCAGATCCTAAAAGATCTTTACGTACTTTTTCATGTAAGCATAATTCATCTAGCTTATCAGCAGTAGTTAAGATCCTGGTAGGTGTAATAGCAGAATCTTTTTGGATTAATCTAATAGCTTCTCTAATATCCTTAAGTGGATCTGATTCTGGTGTGCTCCAATCCCACTGTCCAAAGTGATTCTTTGGCATATTGTAATCAATAGTAGTTTTAAAGCCGTTTTCATTAATTTCCAGCTTACCTTTAGTTAAGGCATCTGCCCTCATTAACTCAAATCTGGCTAAAACTGCCATAGTAAGTCTATCCACATCATCATAGATGTTATTTCTAATCCAGGTAGTAATTTCATCATTATCTGTGTAACCTAACTGGATTATTTCTTTTTCATTGATAGGCATTTCACGTGATACAAGCATCATATCTGCCAGATCATAGGATAGATCTAATCTTTGGCTCTGTTCTGGGATAGCATCAAAATCTCTGATGTGGGCCATTTCTGTAATGTTGATATTAGTACCTTTAGCACCCTTAAACATCTTGACATCTAAGAACGGTATAGTGGACTGTGGGAATAATTCCTGTAGTGGGAATTGAGTTTTACTCATTTCACGTGAATAATCCACCAGGTACTGTTTAGATAAAAGTTTTTCTACTAAATTTGCCATTATTAATCACCTTCCTTAAACATCTCCAATTCCTAGATTAGACTTAGCCGTTTCTTTATCAGTTGCGCCAGTACCACCATTAGCTATCTGTAATGTGCCTTCCACATTGCTTAGATCAACTTTAGTGTACTTAGTATCTAGGTTAATTTCTTCAATAGACGTAACACCTGTGCCACCATTTTCTTCACCTAAAGTTCCAGTTACCTTGCTTGCAAGGTCTAACTGACCTGTAGCCTTACTTAGATCAAAATTAACACTTGATCCTGCTGCACCAGGCTTAGCACTAGCTACATAGCCATCTGGTGGATCCAGGTGAATGTTAGGTAAGGCAGCTACGATAGCATCATAAATTTCATTACTGTATTCAATAGGTGAATCCTGCTTAACACCATAATTTAAGCGTTCTCCAATTAACCAGCCTTCTACATAGTAAGCAGCTGGCATATCTCCATAAGTAACATCAATAGGTCTAACAGTGATTCCTATAGGTGTGCTACTAAAAGCACTTTCTTCCCAGGTTACTACCTGACCATCCTTATCTATAAAGGATCCTACAGGAACAATCTTTTCACCATTAGCATCAGCTTTTACGCTTTCTGACTTAATAGTTCCAGTCTTAATAACAGAATTAATATCTGACTGTAAAATCTGTTTTGGACTGGTGTATTTTTTAGCTTCTTCTTTAAAATAAGCCATATTTTATTCCATTCCTTTCCACATAGACTGTGCACCTTCTGGCAGGGTATTAGTGGCTTTATTTCTAGCTCTTTGTGCCATCTGTTCACCTAAGCTGATAGGCTTAGCAGCACTACCATTCATACCTACATAATTCTGCTGTGGTGCATCCTGTTTTTGGTTTAACTCTGTATCCTGTGATGGTTCTGGATCCTGCTTAAACATAAAAGCTGTATCTTTATCTTTAGATAAGCTTTTAATCTGTTCATCCAGGCCAGTTACTGTACCATCATCTGCAATTTGTATCTTATCCACATCTAATAAAGCAGCGGCGGCTTTGTTGTTTCTCGCACCAGCCTTAGTAAGTGCAACTGTGATAGCACTATCCATTCTTGACTGTGTAAGCTGCTGCTGTAACTTTGCGATAGTGTTTTCATGATTAGTTATTTTTTCCTGCAACTTATCATTACCAGCAGTATCTTTTTTAAGATCTGCTATAGTGGTAGCATCTGCATCCACCTGTTCCTGTAGATTATCAGCACGCTGTTTTTCATTAAGCGTTTTAGTTTTTTCAGCTTCTAATTCCAGGTGGAAGGCATCTAAAATATCACTAATCTTAGTACCTAGATCATCTTCCTTTTCCAGAATTTTCTTTAATTCATCACGTGTCATACCTTATAACCTCTAAATTCTATTTCTACATTTTTTTAACGCTGTGCACTCAGCTTGAAATCCTTATAGTTTAACGGCTTTAGGCGGCCAAAAAATTTACAATAAAAAAAGCCAAAGAAACAGGATTAGAACCTGTAGGATTCTTTAGCTTTATAAGCGTTATTCATATATAGTTTTTAACTCACCATAAAACTGGATAGCTACCTTAGGTATAACATGGTTACTATCATCAGTCTTTTTAACTGCTACAGTATCATCTGCATCAGCTGGCTGTGCCCCTGGGATGGCATTAATTAATCCAGCTTCTATAAAGCTGATTCTTTTCTTCCCCATATAGTCTGGAAATTCCACTACTATATCCCTGGTGCAATCTGGATGGTCTTTATATTTAACCTCAGTAATGGTTATTTTATCCACATCCACAGGCCCTACTACTGCCATACTTAATCCCCCTTTATTAGTTTTAATTTATCTAAAGCTTCACGTTCATTTAATCCAGGATAGCTGGTATCACTCCATAAGGTTAAAGGATTATAACGTTCCACATTTAGCTTTATTACCATTAACTGATTATCCTGGGTAATAACTTTGGCAGCCCTGCCATTATTAAAGATTACCAGGAATTCTGTATCATTAACTTCCAGGCATTCCCCCAGCAGTTTTACATCCCATAGGAAGTTATTACTAAAATTAAAATTTATGTTATCCATTTAATCTTTAAAGATCCCAGGATTATCCTTTATGATCATATAAAGTGCCTGGGCTAAAGCTTCTACCACGTGTTCATCCTGTTCAATATCACAGTGATAAAAGATAGTGTGAAGTAATTCATGTAAAAAAGTTAGCTCCATCTGCTGCTTTTTGCTACTGTTTAGCAGTTCTATAGCAGATCTGTTACAATCACACTGGCCACAGATGGTAGTTCCACCATGTATTAAATCCACACGCTTTACTTTATAAGTAATTCCCCCTACTTTTACTTTCTTAGGTATTTTCATGTTAAATGCTTCTCTAATTAAAATGGCTCTGGCAGCAGGGATCGAACCTGCACTATCATGATTAACAGTCATGCGTTTTACCGATTAGACTATGCCAGAATAATAAGCATTAAAAAAAGCCACCAGGCTT
>CANRHC010000088.1 GCA_947630305.1 uncultured Bacilli bacterium | reverse complement strand
TTAAAACAATCACTATTAACAACATTTACTCCTGTTTGTTCTTTTGTTAATCGCCAATATGCATATGTTAATCCTAATGTTATAAGTATCAAACATACTACTCCTATTATCATTATTACAAATGTTTTATTATTCTTTTTTTCCATAAAATATGCCTTTCTATCATATCAAAATCATAACATACCCCCCCCCCTACGTGTCAAGTATATTTTAATTTTGATGTAAAGTTCTTTACATTTTCCTATTATATTTATAGTATTATCTTTTTTATTTATTTTAATACTATATGTCATATAATGTCATTTTAACATATTTTATTCATTTCAACAATATAATAAAAAAATAACGAAGACATAAATCGTTATTTTTTCTTTATAATAAATCTATCTAAAAATGCTAAAATACCAGGCAATAAAAATAATATTAATATTGTTGAACATATTGTACCTTCAGATATAGTTTTACATATTTTAGATGCTATTGCGGAAGTAAAACATGCTATTATTAAAGTTACTATAATTAATATAGAACTAGATGTTAATATAGTATGTAAGGCTTTTTGATATGATTCAATTACGGAGTCTTTTATACTTAATTTTTTACGATGTTCTATATAATATGATGTATATAAAATAGCATAATCAATTGTTGCTCCCATTAATATTGATTGAACTATTAATAATGAAATAAAATATACTTTATCTCCTGTTATAGATAATATTCCCATTGTTAAATAAACAGCACATTGAATAATTAATACTAATATAATTGGAATAAGGATTGACTTAAATGTTAAAGCCACCACTAAGAAAATAGCAATCATAGTAATTATAGTAATTAAATTTAATTCATCATTAAAAGTTTTACTCATTTCATAAGCTACTAGTGAATCTCCTATAACATAATAATCATTTAAATTATCTTTAAACATATTATCAATATTTTCAATAAAATTAAATGTATCTTCATTTTCTAAATCTAAATTAGTATTTAATATTATTCTTGAATATTTATCACCTACTAATAAATCTTTAGCATCTTTAATTGTCTTTTTAGCTTCAATAATATTATTTTTCATTTTCTCATCAATATAATCTTTAAACTTTTCATCATTAATAATATTATTATTTAAATAATTAACAAATTCTTCTACTGTTAATTGCCAATCTTTATTATAATTATTATCACTACCATAATATAAATATAATACTTCAATCATTTTCTTTTCAACATCATTAGATAATTTACTTATAATGGCAAACATTTCATCTTTAGTATATAAAACATTATTTAAACTATTATTCATAATAGCTTGAATAACTTTTAATTTAGTTATTTTTTCTTCATCAAAATTATTTTTATATTTATTATTAGTTATTACATCATTTAATATAAAACTAATAAAATCTTTTAAACTAAGACGATAATCTTTATTAAGATATATAGAAGAATATAATCCATATAATAATTTAGTATCTTCTTCATTAATATTTAACATTTTAGATATATCTTTATATGAATAATATTTATTATTTAAAATACCATTCATAATATTATTTACTAAAGATAATTTATCTAATTCATTTTTATTAAAAGCATTTTTTAAAATATTATCATTTTGATTATTTAAAATAAAATTAGAAAATTCTATAGGAGTTAAGAATATATCATTATTATTTATTTTATATAAAATATAAATATTTTTTATAGTTTCTTGATTTATATTAATTATATTAGCTAATTGTTCATAATTATATTTTGTATCATTTACACTACTATTAATTACAACTTGAATTAATTTTAGTTTATTAATTATTTGTTTATCTAAATTATTATCATTTGATAATAGTAAATTAACAAATTCCTTTGGGGTATTTTGTAAAACAATATTATTGTTATTATATTCTATTAAATTATAAATTTTATTTACATCCTTTTGAGGTAATTTTAATAATGTTGCTAATTGTTTAGATGAGTATTTAGTTTTATCATTAATTAGTTCACTATTTTTTATATTATCAAATGATGTTAGATCTATATCATTTAAATAGGTTTTAATTTTTATAGTTTCATTAATAAAATCACTAATAGTCATTTCATTTTTATTTTCTTGATTTGTATATTCTAATAGTAAAATATTATTTACATCTTCTTCTTTCATAGTAAATAAATTTGCTAGTTCTTTAGCATTTAATTTTTTATTAATAGTTTCTTTATTACTAAAAATACTTAACATTTTAATATTTTCAATCATATTACGATCAAAACTTTTGGCATATTCTTGATCATTTACAATATTATTTAAAACAAAGTTAGCAAATTCATTAATACTTATTTTATCGGTAATTTTATTTTTAGATAAATAATATTTAAATAATTCTTTAACATTATTTGAATTAATATTAAATATTTCACTTATTTGTTGATAAGTCATTTTTTTCTTAATGGTATTTGGATTAATAAATTTAGTCAAATTATTTAAATCATTAACATTTATTTTATTAGTGTATTTTTGATTAGTTACAACATCTTTATTTATAAAATTAATAAAATCGGGAAAAGATAATTTAAAATCATTATGAAGGGCTAAAAAATAAATTAAAAGATCTTTTATTTTATCATTCTCAATTTCTAAGATGTTAGATATTTCTAAACTATTTCTTGGATAATTAATATTTTCTTCAGTTACAAAATTTTTTAATCTGGCAATATCTTTTTTCATATTATCATCAATTTTTTCATTAGTTTTTGGATTATTATAAGCTTCTTGTTCAATAAAATTGATAAATTGTTCAAAGGTTATTTTATTATTATTATCTTTATTAAAATAATTATAATATACAATTTTTAATAAATAATCTTCAATAGAAACATTACTTTCTAAATCTTTTAATTTATTATTTAATTTATCATAACTTAATTTTTCATTAATAGTGTTAGAATATCCTAAAACTTCTTTAACTTTATCTTTTTCTTCTAAATTATTTAAATAATCAGCAATTTTATTTTCATCATTATTATTATAGATGATGGCAATTTGATTATTTTCATTAAAGATTTTAGAAATTTCATCAGCTTGTTTATCAGTATATAAAATACTTAAATTACCTTTAAGGAAGAATGATGTGGTAAAAATGATTAAGAATAATGGTAAAAAGACATAACGATATTTAAAACTTATGTTGGTTAATTTATTAAATTTGATATTAGGGATTTTCTTTTTAGTTTTATTGATGTATTTATCAAACATTAATATTAATGATGGTAGGACGAAGAAGATACAAAGTAGACTTAATAAAACACCTTTAGCAAGAATTAAACCTAGATCCATACCTATTTTAAAACTCATAAAAATTAAGGCTAATAATCCCGCAATTGTAGTTATAGAACTACTAGATATAGATTGAAATGATTTATTTAAAGCTTCTTTCATAGCCTTAACTTTATCTTGATTTTTTTTCTTTTCTTCATCATAACGATTCATTAACATAATAGAATAATCCATGGATAAAGCCATTTGTAAAATTGAACATATAGAATTAGTAATATGGGATACACTAGGAAAGAAGATGTTAGTTCCTTTATTTATTACAACGGCCATTAAGATAGCAGTTAAAAATAAAAAGGGTTCAACATAAGATTCACACATAATTAGTAAAATGACTAGGGCACTTAAAACGGCTAAAATGATAATACTAAAAGGTAAGACATTTTTATTTGATTCAGCTACATTACCACTTGTAAAAGCATCAGGATATTTAGTAGTTACTTCATTGTAAACTTCTTTAGCATTTATAGAATCTTTTTCGCCTTCAATACTTAAGACATACAATGTATATTCATCTTTATTATAATCACTACTAGAATCATAAGAAACTTCTTTAACACCTTTTATTTTAGCTAATTCATTTTTAGTTAATTCTTTATCTTCTAAATTATTAAACATTACATTTAAAATGCTAACAGAATTATCACTAAACTCACTTTCCATAATATCCATACCTATTCTAGTATTAGATGAATTAGGTAAATACTTAGCTATATCATAATTAATATTTACTTTGTCAAATAAGAAAATACTAATAATGGTAAAAACAAGAAAAATAATTAAAATAAAATATCTTTTATCAATAATAAAATTAGTTATTTTTTTCATAAACATTTCCTCTCTAAAAAAGCCATATTATATTATATTCTTATGATAATGATTAAGAAAGCATAAAAAAAGGAAAAGTGTCTAAATTTAGACACTTTTCAAAATAATGTAGTATAATATAAATAGAAAGAAGAAATATTTATGAAAGTAGAATGTTTAAATTCATCTTCAATAAAAACAAGAAATAAAATAAAGAAAGCTTTTGCACAATTAATAAATGAAAAAAGACAATTAAGTAATATAACAGTTAAAGAATTAGCCAAAAAAGCAGATATAACTAGAAGTACATTTTATACACATTACGATAATATATATCAAGTAGTAGAAGAATATAAATTACAAACAATAGAATTATTATGTAATGAAGATTTAATTTTGACTACAAAGGAAGATATTTTAAATTACTTTGATAATATTTTTCAATGTCTAAAAAATAATAATGAAACTTATAAACTATTATTAACAGCAAATGATTCAGTATTATTTTTGTTTAAATTGAAAGATATAGCAAGTATTAAAATTTATAATGCTTTAAAAAATAAGAATGAAAAATACTTAGACTTAACAATATCTTTTATAATGAATGGAATAGTAATGGAAATTATAAAGTATTATCGAAATGAAAGTGATTATAATTTAGACGATTTATTAATTAACATAAAAAAATGGTTTAATAAATTATTTAATTAAACCATTTTTAAATATTAATCAAAAGATACACCTTGCCAAGATGAATGAACAGAAGCATCTGGTTTATTAGCTGAACAACGAGACCAAAAACTTTGGACATATTCTCCACCAAACATAGATGTTACATCTGCATCAGTTTTATGAACAAAATTTGTACCATAATTTATTTTAGTTAATGATGTACATCCACCAAATAAACCACTCATATCATCAACTTTACTTGTGTTGAAACTACTTAAATCTAATTCTTGTATTTGGCTCATTCCAGCAAACATACCACCCATTTTTTCCACACTGCTAGTATCAAAAGTGCTTAAATTCAAATTTTGCAGACTACTACAGTCCATGAACATATTAGACATATTCGTTGATGATTCTCCAAATTTTATCGGAAAAATTATATTTTCTAAATGTATCATACCAGAAAACATACCATACATACTTTCTACTTTACTTGTATCAAATCCACTTAAATCTAATTCTTGTAATTGATTACACTGTGCAAACATAAATTCCATGTCTTTAACCAAGCTAGTATTGAATGTATCTGGAAATTCTAATCTTGTTAAATTGCTCATTCCGTAAAACATATAACTCATACCTTCTACACTACTCGTATCAAAATGACTTAAATCTAATTTTTGTATACTGCTCATTCCTTGAAACATGCTATGCATAGTTGTTACACTACTAGTATTAAAATTGGCTCCTAATGTTAAACTCGTTAAGTTGCTCATTCCGTAAAACATATAATTCATATATTTTACACTACTAGTATCAAAATTGGCTCCAAAAGTTAAGGTTTGTAAGTTGCTCATTCCAGAAAACATTTGATTCATATCTGTTACACTACTTGTATCAAATCTACTTAAATCTAATTCTTGTAATTGACTACAGTTTTCAAACATATAACTCATATTTGTTACACTACTCGTATCAAAATTACTTAAATCTAAGGATTGTAGACTGCTCATTTTTCTAAACATATTACTCATATATGTTACGCCACTTGTATCCAAATTTTGCATTCCTTCTATTTCGGTTACTTTTGAAAAATTATAGAATAAATAATTACCAGAGCTTAATTTCATTCCACCTTCTCCTTGTAAATATCCTATACAATTCGTATCTTCAGCTTCACATACGACATAACTTTGAATAGCATCTTCGCTTCCTGAAATACCTTCATCAAATGGTCCATATACTGTTTG
>CANRHC010000087.1 GCA_947630305.1 uncultured Bacilli bacterium | reverse complement strand
TTGTAGGAATGCTTTATAGCTTCACCAGAGGCATTACCTATAGCTTCAGGTGAAGGATCAACGATACCACCTAAGTCTTGTATATCATCTTTATTTGTAGCCATACTTAATTGTTTAGCGGCTATAGGCGGTTCGATCGTTAAGAGCTTTAAATCTGATTTACCTACATCCCCATCAATAGGATCACTAACTAAATTAATTAGCCTGTTCTTTGTTACGTTATCCCAAAACTCTTTAGCATCCTGCCCGCCGTTATTACTTAGAACAAAGATTGTTTCATCACAGTCTTGAATATCATCAGCTAAAGAACTTCTAGCTTCATCATAAGCATCAATACTTTCTTTAACACCTACTAAATCACTCAGAGCCATTGAGTTATTCCTAAAGTAGATAAAAGGAACTTCTTCATAATTATGCTCTATAAAGTTTTCTTCTTGAAACTCATTAGTATTAGCATTAAATGAAATAGGTTGTAATTCTTCTTCTAAATCATCTAATTCACCAGTAGAAGGGTATCGATAGAAAGAACACTTATCATCTGTCCAGAGTTCATACAAATTCCATCTCTCAGCTGTCAACGGGTCTATCCAGTTAGTAGCCCTCTTTATTGAATAGATTAACTGTTCATCAAGTAATCCACCCCATCCGGCTATAATATCTTCAGAGTGTGTGATAACGCCGTACTTGAAATTATTTTCTTCATCTATCCAATATTGAATCCAGCCATCACCCCACATTGAAACGACATCACATAGTTTCTTAAGGTTCTTTCCCCATTGAGAACCGAGTATCTCTTTTATCTGTTGGTTAATGTTTTCATCACCAACATCTATATCAACAGCAAAACCAAAGATATAAGAACTCTTTTGCATTAACATATTCTTAAAGAAAGGAGAAGCTATTCTATGGTTAGAGGTTTTAAATATATCTGATTTTCTACCGCCCCTTCTTTTCCTTAGAATATCGTTTTTACATTCAGCATATCGTTCAGCTTTCCTGCCCATCTTTACATACTTCTTATATGTTCTAGAGCTTTCAGCTTCATTAATTAATTTCTTTACTTGTTCTAATTCCATTGTTATATATCCTATAACGCTCTAACACCTGAACGCCTTCTAGTGAAGAAGCGTTCCATAGCGTAACGTAAAGCGGCTATACCATCATCATCTATAGCTGGCAATAAGCTTGTTACATTACCCTCTTTATCTCTTTCATACTCATAGTTAATAGCCTGTTTATAGAACATTGGTGTTCTTGTAGGATCTACCACTATCTCTATTTGACTAGCTAAGAACTTAATACCATACTCAACAGAGCCTGCGCCCTTCTTAGCTGGTACAGCTCTTAAGTCATGATCTTGTAAATTCCTGATACTCTTTGGTTCAGCACTATCACACACTATAGGTTCTTTAGCTCCTATACCATGTTCTTTAATTCTTTTAGCTAGTTTTTCATTTGGTAAATACGATTCACAAATTTCATCAAAGATTATTATCTGTTGTTGAGCTACATTGTATTGCGCTCTGATAAAGAAAGACGGATGAACCCAGCCAAAGTCTAGCCCGTTAACTATGTTGTCAAAGTGTGCAATTTCTTCATCCGTTATTTCACGAGTAACAATATTAGGTAATACATTACCGCCTGAACCATTCGCTTCACCTAAGTATTCATTCTTATATGCTTCAGGATTTACCTCTTTTAAGTATTCAGCTTCTTCAATAAACGGCTCTCCAAGCCATTCTTTAGGTACATCAAGATAAGTAGAAAAGTATACATTCATACTTTCTTTAGGTTCTTGAATATACATATTAGCCCAATTATTCTTAGAACGTGGAGGGTTAAATGATTTAAAGATATAGAAATCATTACCACCACGAACAATAGACTGCTGAACTTTACGAACTGTTTCATCACCTCGTATTTGGTCTAGTTCCTCAAACCATAACAGAGCTACATAACCAAATGTAGGTGTGAAACTCTTTACAGAGGTTGGATCAGAAAGCCCTGTAAAATATATCTTTTGCCCTGTAGATTTTTTAGTTATCTCTAAAGGTTTAAAAGTATATTTATAATCTTCTGTTAAACCTAACTTATCTATAGCCCATATTAATTGATTAAATACGGTATCCCTTAAGTCTTTATCTATTTGTCTACAAATTAAAGCGTGAAAGTTTTTATTCTGTTCAATTAAGTTGATTATTTCTAAAGATATAAAGCTAGACTTAGTAGAACCTCTACCACCCGGTAAAACAAACTCACGATATTTCTTTGTTGTTACGTCATAATGAAGCGGTGCGAATACTGGTGCTATTGAATCAATAGGTAAACCTCTATAATTTAATTCTGAATTACCAGCTTCAATCGCTTCTTGTTTCTTGAGTTCTAGAGCTTTTAAATCGTTATCAAGTTGAATAGATCTTAGTTCTTCTTGTGTTAAGTGTTTATCTCTGTATTGGTCTTTACCCCAGTTCTTGAGTAAGAATATTAAGGAAACATTATCAGGCGGGTAATAGGTTTTACCCTCGTAAAATCCATTTGCTTTCTTGAACATTGTATTTTCAAGAATCTCTACTGATTGACTGCGCCCCTTTTTTAAGGCTAGACAAAATGGACGTTCTCCATTTATTTCAAGATTTAACCAGCGGTTAAAAGTCCTAGTACTTATACCTATATTCCTAGCTATTTGTTCATTAGTTAATCCTGATCTAGCCCAATTCTTTATTTTAAGGAGGCTTTCATCAGTTAACCAATCTTTGTATTTTGCCATTTAGCCCCCTCTTTCTTCTATCGTTTAACGTAAGCCATTACGTCTTTTCTATTTCTATTAGCTGTACTTCTAAGATTACCGGTTTTCTGAACTTCATAGTTTAAACCCTGTAACCATTCTTCAACTTGTTCTTGGTTATGGTTAAAGAAAATAAAATCACAGTTTAAATCTTTAACTGTATTAACTAACCTGATTGTTTCTTCTCTAGTAAACTGTCCTTTATATTGTTTCTGATAGGTATCAATATAAGGCGGATCTAGAATTAAAAGACTATAAGGTTTTCTTATTTCTTCTTTATGTTTTGTAATAAACTCATACCAGTCTAAATTTTCAATTTCAGTTAGTCTTAAAGCTTTTAAATATTCACGTTGTTTATCACTAGCTAAATACCTATCAAACTTAATAAAGTCTTTTAGCTTAATTCTTTTTTGACAACTTCTAGCTGAAAATGTGAAATTAGAACCATAAGCAAAATATCTCCAAAATTTCTCAGGTACAAATTCAGTTATTATATCTTGAAGTGTTTTCTTATCGGTATCACTTAAAATAGCACTCTTAACTGGTGTTTTTGAACCGTCCAATTCAAACTTAACAGTGCCGTATTTATTACTTGAAGTAGTTCTTCTTAAACCTCTTTTATAGCCTTCTTGAACTACTTTATCTTTTAGATCTAGGTATTCTTCATAGCAATCAAAAAAGCGGTCATAATCATTTACGACCGCCCTATTTACTAACTTATCATTTAGTAAATTAACTGATAACAAACATGAGCCCCCGAAGGGTTCAAATACCACTTTATAGCCCTTAGCGTGTACTATTTCTTTAACCTGTTTATAGCTATACCGTTTACTACCGGGAAAAGGTATTGATAACATTAAAACTCCTTAACCTTGAAAACGGTAAAGTTCAACACATAAAAACTATTCAGCACTTAAAAGCATAAGACAATTTGTCTTAGGGGGAATAAGCCTTTTATGTGCTGAAGTTTACCGTTTTGAGAAATAAAAAAACCGCCCAAATAAAGGCGGCTGAACAATTAAATATAGAAAGAACCCCTCAAAAAATTAACATCACACTTACATTAATTTCCCACGTATATTATAGAATAATTCACAAGGTCAATTTAGAACTATTTAGACCACTTTGGAACTATTTGGAACACTTTGGAACTATCTTTAAGCTATCTAGAGCGTTGTGGTGTAAATTCGTTGTATGAGTTTTACTATATTTAATCGTATTTCTTATTTCTTTCCAATCTCTTCCTTCAACATACCGTAAAATGAGTATCTGAACACTAAGTTTATTTTCAACTTCTTCAATAGCAGATATTATTTCTTTTCTCAATTCTTTAGCTAATTGTGTAGCTGTTTTGGCTTCATCTATTAACTCTAAATGCCTAACAATTTCTTTTTCACCGTTATTACTAAAACCTGGTGTTTTTGGCATTCCATCTAGAACTTTACAAGAAGGCTCACATATTAAACTTTGCCATTCTTCAGCCTGTCTCCATAAACTTTGAGCCATAAACATAGCATTACGGTATCTCCATAACCATTTTTTCTTAGCTTCTCTTTGTTCTTCTTTCTTTTCCATGTTCACCTTCTAGAGTTTTTAGTAAGTAGTTCAGGTCATTATTGTAAGCTTCACTAAAATAGAGGGATTGAACATTAGCTTGTTTCCTTCTTTTGATCTCAGCTATTATTAGTTGTTCTTGAGTTTTTAATTTTTTGAGGGTAAATTTTCTATACTCAAAAACGACTGATATTAAAAGTCCTATTCCAGCCATTAACATTAAGCCGGATATTAATAGAACTATGTTATTTAGTGTTGTCATTGTCTTATTCTTCTATTACTTCAAATTCAACTTCTAAAATATTTCTTTTGTCAACAACATTTATTTTAAACGGATCGTAATTATATAGTTCAAACCAAATATCGTATCTTGAAATCTTTCCTGAAAAAACGTCATCGATATTAACACCTATTGTTTCAAGAATTTTATTTTTGGCTTCGTCTTCATTTCTAGCAAAAATAATTTTTTTATCTTTTCCATTAACGGTTATTGTATATCGCTTTAAACCATTAACTGTATAATCCCAAACTCTATCAGTTAATTCCTTAATTTTATTTTGTTTAATTGGTTTAAAGTATTTTTCATACATGTATTGGGCAAAATCATCATTACTCATCTTCTTTAATTTCATCCTTTAGCCAATTAACAATAACGTTAATTTTCTTTAAATCTTGTTTAGGATTACCTTTATACTTGTATCTCATTAAGTATTTAAGAATGTTATAGATACAAGCCGCTTCAAAACTATTTAAATCCGAACCGAAAAAATCATAAATTTTCCTGATTATGGTTATTACTTCAACTCCATTACGGTTGTAATAGTTTTGTTTTTTAACTTTACTTAAAGCCCCACTATCTATAGTCTTTACGTTGTTCAGTTTGTTATTCATTTTCTCAAAACCCCTTTATTGAGTATTAACTTTCAACAACTGCTCTTGTTCTTCAGGCGTTAGGCGGCTACTGGTGCGATAGACCTTTAAATCTTCAGGGTATCCGTTTCTTCTAAGCCATGTATTAGCTTCTTCTATCGTGGTAAACACCAGCGGCTCTCGTTTACCATTTGTTACTAACCTGTTTAAAATCATATTTCTAATTACAAACATTATTCAGAGTATTCCTTTAATTCATCAATTAGGTCTATAAACTGCTGTAATAAATCTCTATCTGAAACTTCTACATCTAATTTAATATCCATAATTCCAGTAGTTTTAAAAGCTTCTGTATTAATAGTAATTCTTTTTAAGGCTTCAATATCATCTCTAGTTAATTCTGTAAAAATGGTTATCTTACTTCTATCTGTATTTTCTACTTCATCTATTAAACTGTTAGTTGCTGTTTTAAGTTCATTCTTTAACAGTTGAATCCTAACTAAATCATCAGAATTAGTCTTATCCTGATTAATTAGTTTTCTAAATTCAGTAATAATACTTTCAATATCGTTAACGGATTTATTAAACCGTTGATTATAAATTATGTTATTTTGCATTCGCCTCTATTATCTCCTCTAATTTTTCTAAGAAAAAATCTTTATCAGCTTCTAGAACTTCAGCTAGTTTAAGAACTGTTTTCTTCTTAGGTACTACATATTTATGTTCAATATTGTAAATAGTTGAACGGCTTACACCAGTAAGGTGTGATAGTTTACTTATACTCAAGCCCTGTTCTATTCTATAATCCTGAACTAAATCCCATAAAGTAGGTTTAATCTCTAAAATATCACCGCATACAGGGCAAACTAATTTATATTTACTCTCACGTACATATTCAGTCCAATCAGCACAGTTAAAACAGAATATTCCTGAACCTCTATAAACATGAATATTTTTATTCAGCCGCATCTTTGATCCCCTCTAGTTGCTGCCAAATATTAGCGTAAATTCTTCTAAC
>CANRHC010000086.1 GCA_947630305.1 uncultured Bacilli bacterium | reverse complement strand
TCCCAATAACCAAGGACACAATCATAACCATCTAAGTTTTTGATTAAAGGACTTTCATTAGAAGCATAATCGGAAAGAAAAGAAGAAATGAAAAAAGATGGGGAACGGATTGAAAATCCATGGTGGATTTTCAATCCGTTCCTTTTTCTAAATTCTACTTTTGGAGTTTTCCCTCTTATTAGAAATCTTGACGGTTATAATCATATCTTAGGTGTTTGGGAAAAAGGTCAAAAACTTGTCGCTAAAGGTGGAGCTGCTGCTGGTCAAAACTTATCTAATGAATATAGAGTTGTTGCTATTTTCGATGATGATAGTAAATTCGTTAGAGCTTACTGGATTGCCACAGAAAATGTTACTGAATATACTGTTGAATCTGGCTTCGTTCTTACTGGTCAAGATAAAAACTTCTTCCCTTTAGCTAAAAAACTTGATCCTGATTTCGTTGATTATGACCCTAATGGAAATACTGTTTCTCAAGATAGAACTAATATGTTCAATATCTTCAAAAACGCTAACGCTGATTATATTTTCTCTGTTATTGATGATAAACTATCATTAGTAAAAGACCATGAAGATATTGCAACTGCTGTTGCAAAATCAAACAATTCACAAGTTACAGTAAAAGGTATCGTTAGAGCCTTAAATGCCGATGGTCAAGTTGGTTTTGTAATTGAAGATGCAACTAGCCCAGTATTAGTATATTCAGAAGCAGAAAATTTAGCTGTCGGTGACTACGTAAAAGTAGATGGTAAAATTGGAACTTATCAAGGTTCTATTCAAATTACAGATCCTACAATTACAAAAATCACTGATAATGTTCCTACAATTCAAGAAGGAACTCCAGTTCAATGGGATGGAACTAAATTAGCTGAATTCATTAATAATGCTAAAACTAAAAATAGTGCAGCACAATTGGTTGAAGTAACTGGTATGTTATCTATATCTGGTAAACATAGAAACTTATTAGTTGACCATTCAACCAATCAAGGCTCACTAAAAGTTAGCACACAATTAGATGCTAATTTAGAAAATAATACTCCTTATAAAGTAACTGGATATGCTGCAAATTATACAATTTCAGGTAATTATAACTATGCTGTAATTTACGTTTCTAAGATTGAAAAAATCACTGAAACAATTCCTGTTGAATCAGTAACAATCTTAGGTGAAGCAATTCAAGAATTACAATCTGGTAAAAAATTAAACTTAACTGCAAATGTAATGCCAATTACTGCAGAACAAGGCATAACTTGGGCTGATGATGGTAGTGGACATGCAACAGTTAATCCTGAAACTGGTGAAGTAACTGGTGTTTCTGCCGGTACTACAATTGTTACAGTAACAACTACTGGTAAAGATGCACAAAGTCAACCTAAGACTGATAGTGTTACTATTCAAGTTTCTGAATCTGGATTACAATTAGTTTATACACTTGATTCAACTAAAAAATCAGGAACTAATAGTAATTATATTGAAAATTGCGATGTTGAAATCGATAATATAACATGGAATGTTGAAGGTAATTCTCAAGAGAAACCTTGGAGACTAGGTGGAAAAACATCCAATACTTCAAAAAAAGATAGAAGTATTACAAGTAAAACTGCATTAGTTGCTAATGTTAAAGAAATAGAAATTGAATTTGGTGCTTCAGATAAAATGACTATTAATTCTGTTACATTATATGTATACAAGCAAGATCCAATTTCAGTAACAGAAAATAATGAACCTATTGCAACTAAATCAATTAGTTATGAAAAAAATTCTAAGGTTACTGTTACTAATGAAGATGACTCAGATTGGTCAAATTGTTACTATAAGTTAACATTTAATTTATCTGCAACAAGTTCATCTAATGGATATGTAACTGTTTCAACAATGAAATTTTACAGTGAAAAAGCATAATTAAAATTCATAGCATGTTGTTATTAAACTTATTTGATATTAATTTAATCATATAAGTGTTCAATAAAAATGGGTACGATGCCTATACTAATTAGGTATTGTGCCCATTTTGTCTAATAAAACAAATTGAATTGTCATTTAATGTTTACTTTAATCAAAAAAACTGTATTGAAAATAATAGTTTTTACTATTTTCTTTACAGTCTTATTTTTATTATTTATTACTTACAATTATAGTAATAATTATTTATTGCTTATAAGTAATTTCGATTTTGTCAAAATATGCAGCTTTTGTGCCAACCCATTGAATTGCAAAATATTTTGCACCACTTACATCACATGTAACTGGATCGGCGCTTGCAGTAGTTACATATTTTGCGTCTTTTGGAATACTTTTTGTATCATATGCAGTTGAAAATGCTTCATTAGCAAAGAAAACATAAATTTTAGCATCTTTGTGTGATTCTGTTTGTGTGCTAAAAGTAAGTGTTATACTTTCAATTTCGACACCCATAGCATCGATATTATAAATAAATGATGAGTACTTTCCATTTCCTTGAATGACAGTAGCTCCTTTGCCATTTCCATATAGTTGCTTATATCCAATTTTAACAGTTTCTGTTTCAAATGTAATGGATTTTCCAGCAGTATTATCACTATAATTGCCTGTAAGTCCTAACGCAGTAGCAGTTATTTCAAATTTAGTTAGTTTAGCTTCAGCATCTTGGAATTCAACTGCAACAACATTTGGTCCAACTTCAATGTTAAACTTATAACTCTTTGCATCTTCTTCTGGAACTAATGCATTACCATTATGTAATACGCTTTTAATTTTATAATCAGGATTTGCTGTAACAGTTGCAGTTACTTCAGTTCCATAAACTCCACTTTCCGTTGATAAAGCTACAGAGCCTTGTGACTTTTCATATTGAGAAGTAACATTATATGTAAATTCACTTGCATCAGCAACTTTTTCAATAAAGTAAGAGTAATAATTTTTAAAAGTAGTGTTATAAGTTAAACCTAATTTAATTTTATCGCCAGTAGTAAATTGTCCTTTTAAACTTTGAAAAGTTTTTGGATTAGTAAACTCACCATACGCTAATGAATCTCTATCCCATTTCATTGGAGTAGAATCTGGAGCCATACCATAAATAGTTAATTTCTTACCAGAAACAGGATCAATTAAATAACCATTTCCATAAACATCATCTTCAGCACCAGTAGCAACCCAAATACCTTCAACTTCATAAATAACTTTAGTCATTTCAGTTGGAGCAGAATCATATAAGTTATCAACTGTTTTATCAGTGATATGATTTGGTTCTCTCTTTGAATCTAAAGTTATAGATAGTTTATCATCAATAACAGAGAAAATATAATCAGCGTTAGCGTTTTTGAAGATATTGAACATATTAGTTCTATCTTGAGAAACAGTATTTCCATTAGGGTCATAATCAACGAAATCAGGATCAAGTTTTTTAGCTAAAGGGAAGAAGTTTTTATCTTGACCAGTAAGAACGAAGCCAGATTCAACAGTATATTCAGTAACATTTTCTGTGGCAATCCAGTAAGCTCTAACGAATTTACTATCATCATCGAAAATAGCAACAACTCTATATTCATTAGATAAGTTTTGACCAGCAGCAGCGCCGCCTTTAGCGACAAGTTTTTGACCTGGTTCCCAAACACCTAAGATATGATTATAACCATCAAGGTTTCTAATAAGTGGGAAAACATCTGCAGCATAACTAGATAATTTAACGTATTTAACTGTATTATCAGTTTCTTCAATAGTAAATGTGTATTGATAATCATCACCAGTATAAACACCAGTTTCAGTTTCTCTAGCGACAACATCTTTACCATTTAATTGCCACTTAGCAAAATCTGTAAATTTTCCGTCTTCTGTACTACCTTCAGCAGGGCCAACAGTAACTGTTTGGCCCACTGAAAGTTGTTGTCCATCAACATAATCTTCACCATTTACTTTTAGTATTTTTGCATCTTCTACTTTTACTTCGGCTTTTTCAACTGGTGGAACAATGATATCTTGAATTTTAATAGTTAATACATCATTACCATCAAATTCAAATACTAATCTGTCTTGTAAAGCCCAGATTTCAGTTAGATATTGTTCAAGATTATCATCAGTAAGTGCACCTAATTCTGTTGCTTTAACACTACCAACCAATGAAGCTAAGATATTGTCATTATTTAATGGATCGTAGTGAGCAGCAATTACATATTGACCTTCAGCAACAGTAAATTCAGTTGGAGTATCG
Organism: uncultured Bacilli bacterium; assembly: GCA_947630305.1. Classification (GTDB taxonomy): domain Bacteria; phylum Bacillota_I; class Bacilli_A; order RF39; family UBA660; genus Ventrenecus. The sequence continues at coordinate 2,084 of CANRHC010000086.1, read as the reverse complement.
TTGAAGTAATAAGGTTTTTCAGCTAAATCTTGAGTAGTTTTATTAATTTTGAAAATAATTCTTGCAGCATTAGGGAAAGATGCTGTGTCTGAATTCTTTTCAGCTTTAATTAACTTACCAGCATCCCAAATTGAGACTTGACTTCCATAACCATCAATATTATGTGTTACATAGAATTGATTTTCAGGTAATGTTTGTTTTTCAAGTAATTCAACTTTTAATTGTTTAGTGCTTACAACAAATACAGGATTAATTGAAGCACCGCCATTAACCATAACGCCATCTTTATTTCTGTTAGCAAAATCTACATCGTTAACTTTCCATTTAACATAAGATTTGCCTTCAGTTGTAACAGCTGCAAATTCAACTTTATCACCGACAAATAGAGCAATATTTTCTTTGTATTCTGCATCGTTAACTTTAATTAATTTTGCATTAGTTTTAGTTAAAGTAACTCTTTCAGGAACTTCATCGTCAACACCAAGGATGTGTAAGATGTATCCATCTACTGCAGCCTTAATGTTAGCTTTGTTTTCGTTAATAGCAGCGATAACTTCATCGCGGTTACCCTCCCAACCTGTATAAGTAATAGCCTTACCAGCTAAAGAAGAAACTAAAGCACTAGCATAAGGAACTTGTTCAGCTAAAGTAAGAACAAAGCCACCTTCAGGAATTTCAATTTTAGTTCCATCCCAAGCAAGGGCATCGCCAATTACTTTACCATCAGAACCGAATTTAACAACGATTCTATATGTTGCAGTTTCAGTAACTTTGTCTTCAACTGCTTTAGTTTTCCAAATTGTTGGATAAGAACCATGACCTGCAACATCAACAGAAACATCGAAACGACCATCAGAATTAGTTGTAGAGAATGGAACGGCTTCAATTACCATACCATCTTCAACAGTAATAGTTAAATCGTTAGTTGTCATAGCTTTTCCATCTTTATAGTTTGGATGAGGTTCGCCATTAACTTCCCATCTAGCCATATTTGCTTTATCAGTTGGAGTTAAAGTGATTGTTTCACCTACTAATAAGCTTCTATATTCTTTATAATCTTCTTCACCGACTTTAATAATCTTAACGTTCTTTAAAGTTACGTTAGCACTTTCAACAAGATTACCATCAGCAGCAACTAATAAGATACCACTACCAGCTTTTTCTGAATAGCCAAGTTTTAATGTGTCTTTCTTAGCCATAATAGCTGCTTGAATTGATTCGAAATTATTAATTGTTCCATCGCCAGTTTTTCCAATTTCAATTGATTGACCAGCCATATCAGAAATCAAAGTATTTGAATACGATACTTGGTGTGCAATAGAAATTACAAATCCACCTTCTGGAACTTTAGGAGCAGGAGTTGATTCAGAAGAGTAGAAGTATAAACTAGCTACTTTTCCATCAGCACCTACTAGAATCATAATTCTTCCATAGTATGATTCTTTGATTTCTTGAGTCCAGATAGAAACAATTGTATCGTGACCAGAAACGTTAACTAGAACATCATATTTACCATTGCTATTTGTTGTAACAAATGTTCTAGCAGAAATTTTAACGTTAGTTATTTCTTTTGTAAGTGTGTATTTTGCATCACGTCTACTTACTGCAGGGTTTAAATTTGTATAGTTTGTAATTAATTTACCATTAACATCTAAACCAGCAAAATCTGTAGGCAAAGTATCTTTAGCGAATAGTAGTTCATCGCCAGCTCTATAAATATGACCTGTTTCTGGAGCCTTACCATTAACTTTAGAAAGAGTTAATGATTTATCAATTTCAACAGTGATAATAGGATTATCTGGAGTTGATTCAGCTTCATATTTAGCTACGAAAGAAACTTTTTCTTCACCTAATCTAAATGTATATTCTCTATCAGTGCTAATTTGAGTTTCAGTTCCATCTTCTGCTTTCTTATACCAGCCAGCAAAGATAGTTCCTTGTTGAGGTTCATTAGCAACGATTGTTACTCTAGAACCTTTTTCGATTTGAGCACTTGTAGCATTAGGATCAGCGCCTGTAGCTTTGATAGTACCATTTTCTACAGTTACTTGAACTAAATCTTCAGGTGTTGCTGGTGTTTGATC
>CANRHC010000085.1 GCA_947630305.1 uncultured Bacilli bacterium | reverse complement strand
CCCCCCCCTACGTCAACTAAAAATTTGTAATTTGTAAATTTTTTTACATTTTTTGCACTTTATTTTATTAATTTATTATAGTATTATCTTTTTTATTTATTTTAATACTATATGTCATATGATGTCATATTTAATATATCATAAATAGATTTAAAAACAAACAAAAAGTGTAAAATAAAATCGAATTTTACTTTACACTTTCTTATTATAAAATGCAAAAAATGGAATGAATTACATTAAATTACTATGAAGCCACAAAAGGATCATCAGGTGTTCCTAGTGCATTAGAAATTGTTATTGATGATTTTAAAAACGCTACTGGAAAAACTATTCCAGCATTACTAGCATATCCCCAACCAACTGTACCATCACTAGTAAAAACGTAAACATTATGTGCTTCTGAAGGATTTGATATTGGAGTTATTGTCCAAATATAACTACTTTCTGGAATGAACCAATTTGATTCTTTACAACCATCATTTTTATAATCATACATTGTTTTTGAAATACAAACTTCCCTTACATTTTTTCCTACAGCATAACCATAATCGCTTGGATATAATAATCCAATATATCCATCCCATGTTGTTGTTCTATTAATATTATCATTACAATAATTTCCACCACCATTATTTATACAATATTGTTTTCCATCAATATTTCCTTTTTCCACATCATATAGTTTACTTGCTGTCCAATCTTGTCTATCAAATGTAGCAAATGTTCCAGTATTCCATCTTACTTTAGCTAATTTGTTTTTTGCATCATTATTAATTCCACTACTATGAAAATCGCAATCTTCATTTACATTACCTGAAAAAGTATAACATTTACCATTTGTATTATTCCAATACAAACTATTACCTATATCTCCATCTTTTGTATATAAATTTTCTGGATTTAATAATTTCATTAAATCAGCTTGACTCCATTCATTTACTCCACGACCTGCATTAACATCAGAACTTGATGTATCCCAACTATAATCTCCAATACTATCTGCTCTAATAATTTTTATTAAATCTTCTTGTTTTTCACCATTATCTAAACTTGTGACATTTTTCATTACTCCAATTATTCGCCATAAGATTTTGTTTCCTTCACTATCTTTATCACCTATATCTATATAATTATTTGGATTATCTCCAATAAATCTTAAGTTTTTATCTTCTGTTTCATCATATATTAATTCTGGGTCTTCTTTTGTTTGTTCTTGTTGTTCTCTTTGTTCTAATATTTGTACTCCTGATTTTTGTTTGCTAAAATAAAGTGTACATTTTGTTTTATTTTTTGTTAAATTTTTTACTAATGGTGCCCATTCATTTTCATTCCATGAAACTGTGGCTCCATTATCACATGTTCCATGATCAAAAACTAATTTTTCATTGTTTCCTTTCTGGGGCATTTCATCTAATTTTTCATCTCCATTATAAAATGCAAAATAAGTATTATCTTTTTCATTCACTCTTTTTAAATTAAAAAATGTTTTATAAAGCATTGATACTAACATCAATGTTATAATTCCCATACTTATTATTAATTTTTTTCCTTTAAGTTTCATTCATTTCACCTTTTCCCTTTTTAGTATAGATTTATTTTATATTTTTAAACCGTCATATTATGTCTTATTTATTATAACACATTTTAATATTTTTTCTATAAAAAATCATAACATACCCCCCCCCCCTAAGTGTCAAGAAAAAAGAAAACATTTTACAGTTTTCCTTTACAAATTTACACTTTTTTTCAAGTCATATATTACATCTACTGAATCACAAACATTTCCAGAATGTGTTACAATAATAACACATTTATTTTCTTCATGAGCTAATTTTTTAAATATTTCTAAAATTTCTGTTTCTGTTTGTTTATCTAAATTTCCTGTTGGTTCATCAGCAATTATCATTTTAGGATTATAAGATAGACTTCTTGCAATAGCAACTCTTTGTTGTTCTCCACCTGATAATCTTAATACTTTACGATCAGCATAAATATCTTTTAAACCAACCTTTTCCATAAGTTCAATAGCTTTTTCTTTTTTATTTTTAATTTTTAAGCCATTAATATCCATAGAAAGAATTATATTTTCACTAGCAGTCATAAAAGGTAATAAATTATAACTTTGAAAAACAATACCTATCTCACTATTACGATATTTATCTAAATTCATCATATTTAAACTTTTACCATCAAATATAATTTCTCCTTCGCTACATCTTTCTAGTCCACTTATTAAAGACAATAATGTTGTTTTTCCACTTCCACTTCGACCTTTTATAGCATATATTTTTCCACTTTCAAAATCAAAACTAACATTTTTTAAAGCATAATCATTTTCTTCTGCATCACTATATCTATAACTTGCATTTTTAATACTTAAAATAATATTTTTTTCTTTAATTTCTTCATTCTTTTTTTTCTTCATTGTTAAGACCTCTCTTTCAATATTGTAAGTGGTGAAAATCTTTCGATACTAACCATTGAGGCAATTGAACTTATTAATACGAGAGTTATACCAATACTAAGTAATTCAAGGATAACTTTAATATCAACTACAGCATCAATTGAATCATAAGCTTCAACTACTGGCATTCCTTTTCCTTTCATTTGACCTCGATTCATATTTGGACCACCAAAGTTTTTACCTATTTCTTCAACTTTTTCATTACTATTTTTTATTTCACTTGCTAGTAAAGAATTACTAACATTTTTAGAACTTACTGCTCCAAATACTGCTCCAAGCATAAGTGCTATTACTGCGACAATAACAAGTTCTAAAACAAATTGTATTGTTAATTTTAACTTACTAATACCAATTGTTCTTAAAACTCCTATTTCATATTTTCTTTCTCTAATATTTATCATATTAATTACTAATAAAACAATCCCACCAATAATAAGAGTTAAAGTTAAAAATGTAGTTGAAAACGAATTAATATTTTGAATACTTGAAACAGCATTATTAGCTTCTTCTTCATTTGTTTGTAAAACAAAATTTTCATCTAAACCTTTTTCATAAAATTCATTTTGAAGTTTTTCAACATTATCATAAGAATCTACTATAAATGTTGGATTAATTATAGCTTTTATTTCTTCATTATTTTTAGTAATACTTATAAGAGCATTAGCATTTGTTACTAATGTATTAGCTGAATTAGAAAACATTGTCATTTGATTATCTTCTTCATTTTCCTTAAAAATACCAATAATTTCAAATTCATAAGTTTTTCCATCTTCACTTGCTAATTTTATTTTATCATTTAAATTTAAATCATTGTAATTTGCAAGTTCTTCATTAATAAAGACATAGTTACCATCAAAAGCAATATCCCATGCATTATCAGTTATTTCACTCATTGTATAAGTACCATTTATAAATTCACTCATGGCATCTAAATTACTATAACCTGTTAAATTAAAATCAGTATTATTTTCTTTTCCATGATTAAATCCATCATTATTTATTTCGGCTTTTATAATATTGTTTCCATTTAAACCAATACTATAAGTATAATAATAACTTGTAATATATTCACTATCTGCAAAAGATGTAACATCACTAATTGTGTAACTTTCAATATTATCAAATTTTTCTTTGGCATTTTCTCTTCCTTCAATTTTTGATGGATCAAAATTTTTCATCATATTGGCTCGATTAAAACTAATTGTCACTTCTTTTTCATAAGCATTTTTATAAGAATCAATTAAATAACCAGCAGTATTTTTAATTGCCAATGTTATCGTGCAAGCACACGCAATAATTAAAATAATTATTCCAATTAAAATATTCCTTGCTTTATTTCTTTTAATTGAAATCCAAGCATTTTTTAAAATAAACATAATATTCCTCCTCATATAACAATATCATTTTATTATTTAAAGATTAAAGAAACATTAAAAAAGAGCTGTTTGGAAATTAAATAATTAATTTTCTAACAGCACCTTCATTTTAACTTCAAATGTAGTATATCCATCTTTAGAATAAGCTTTAATAAGTCCATTATGAGATTCAACAATATTTTTAGCAATAGCAAGCCCTAAACCATATCTTCCACTTTTTCTATTATGACTTTTATCATTTCTATAAAATCTTTCAAATATTTTTTCACATTCAAAAATAGGATCACCTTTATTAATTACTTCTAATTTTATTTCTTTTTTATCACATGTAAGATTAACTTTAATTTTACTATTTTCTTCACTATGATTTATAGCATTATCAATTAAAATAGATACTAATTCATCTATACTTTCTTTATGACAAAACATATATACATTTTTAGCAATATTAGTTTCAATAGTTATCTTTTTTTCATACGCTAAAGCTTCAAATATTAAAGCTCTTTTTTCAATAATCATTGAAATATCATTTTTACTAAAATTTTCTTTTTTTAAATATTCAGTTTTAGATAAATCAAGTAATCTAGTTATTAAATTATTCATTTTTTCAGATTCACTTTTTAAGTTATTTATCCATTTTTCATTTTTTTTATTTACTTCTAGACAATCTACACTTGCCATCATAACTGCAAGAGGTGTTTTAAGTTCATGAGAGGCATTAGCAACAAATTCTTTTTCTCTATTAAAACTTTCAACAACTGGTTTTGTAATCCATTTTGTTATTTTTTTAGAAATGATATAAATAATTAATTCACTAATAATAACTAATAATAAAGAAATTAATAAATTTGTAAGTAACATTTTTCTTGTATTAGATATATTTACAATAGTTAAAGAATTATTGTTTTCAAAATTATAAGCATAACTTTCTATATATAAAAAGCCAATTTTTATTTTACTTGAATTATTTAAAATAATATTTTTAGCTTTTATTATAATTTCGTCACTAATTTTATTATCATTATGACTTATTTGATCAATAATTTCATTATTATCATTTAAAATAAATGTATAAACTTCATAATCCATAATTTTTCGATTATGAAGTTCATCATTAATCGGTTTTATTTCTTTATCAGGTCTTTTGATAGTTAAGTTTTTCATTCTTGTTAAATTATTTAATATTCCTATGTATTCTCTATGATATGTTTGAATATTAAAGAAGGTTGCAAAAAAGATGGCAAATAAAGAGATTATAATAAAAATTGTCAAAAATGTTTTCTTTTTTAAATTTTTCATTTAATTACATCTCCATTTTATAACCTAAATTACGTACAGCTTTAATATTTACTTTTGAACCAATAATTTTGATTTTTTTTCTTAAAAAAGATAAGTATGCTTCTAAATTATTTGATTCATAATCTGTATCTATTCCCCAAACTTTATCATAAATTTGTTCTTTTGAAATAATTTGTTCTTTATTACACATTAAATATTCAAGCAATAAAAATTCTCGATAAGGAATATTTATTGATTCATTTGTAAGCTTACAAGTTAAAGTAGAAGTTCTAATGTTTAATGATAAATCACTATATTCTAATATATCCTTATGATTTTTATTACTCCTTAATTGAACATTTACTCTTGCAATTAACTCTTCTATATGAAAAGGTTTTGTAACATAATCATTTGCACCTATATCAAAACCTTTTAATTTATCTTCTAATTGAGATTTAGCAGTAAGCATAATAACTTTAGCACTTATATCATTTTCTTTTATTTTTTTTAATATTTCTAAACCATTTTTTATAGGTAACATTATATCAAGAATAATTAAATCATAAATATCACTCAAAGCTTTATATAATCCATCTTCGCCATCAAAACTTGTATCAACTTCATATTTTTCATCTCGTAGTTTTGTTGCAATAACATCGGCAATTGCCTCTTCATCTTCGACAACTAAAATTCTCATCCTACCACCTCTTTTAAAATTATAAATTATAAAAATTAAAGAAATATTAAAGCTTGTAATTTTCTATATTTAATGTTTTTACCATTTCTAAAAATTCATTTTGATCATCTAAAAGATTATTATTAATAAAGGCTATATTAGGATTTAATTCATAAAATGATATATCACTCCATATAGATTCATCATAATAACCAATAAATGCTTTAATACCATTATTTAAAGTAATTTCTTTACTAGTCCTTCCTGTAGCGCATACAACAAAAGGATTATTATAAAAATTTAAAGTTGCATATTTATCTTTTGAATCTTTATATAATTTTAAAGTAAATTTACTATCTTCCGAATTTATTTGTTCATAATGCCAATCTTTTAAAATACTTAATTCAATTCTTATATTATCAATTATTTTTGAATATTTTTCTTCTTTAACCTCTTCATAACAAGCAAATTTTGCCCACTTCCAAGTCGTAACTTTTTCATTATTGCATAGATAATGATTTACAAATATTCCTCTTTCATTATCTATTTTTATTAATGGACTATTATCAAAAATTATAGCTTGTAATGTATCAATTGTAATAAAACTAATCAAAACAATTAAAAAAATTTTTAAAATCTTTTTCATATAACACCAACTTTAATAATTCACATTTTATCATTAAAAAATATATTCAGCAATTATTTATTTCTAAAAAGGGTGTAAATTTTTTTCGCAGGTAAAATAGTAGTTATTGGCTTAAATAGTCAACTACTATTTTTTCTATTTCACCC
>CANRHC010000084.1 GCA_947630305.1 uncultured Bacilli bacterium | reverse complement strand
TAAATAAAATAAAGTTTTTCCGACATTTTCTAATTTTTCTAAATACATTGTTTTATCTACATAATAATAATTTTCTTTTATTAATATTTTATAATTTATTATTCCATATGGTATTTTTTTCATTACTTAAGCCCTCTTTCTTATTTAGATTATACTAAATTTCCTTTTAAAAGTCACTACTAGCACTTATTTTAAATTTTCTTCTATTAATTTTTTTATTTCATTATATAATTTTTTATTAGCTTCTTCTAAACTCATATTTTCTATTTTAAAAGGTTTACCAAATCTTATAATTAATTTTTCTTTTTTTTGATATGTTCCTGTTATTCCAACAGGAATAATAGTTGCATTTGTTTTTCGGGCCATTGATACTGCTCCAAATTTAAATGGTAATAAAAATTCTTTTGTTTTGTTTCTTGTTCCTTCTGGAAATATCCCTATAGCTCCATTATTATTTAAAACTTCAATTGCTAGTGATGTTGCATTTTGATCTTTAATTTGACGATTAACTGGTATACAACCTGTTGCTTTAAAAAACCATTTGAATTTACCATCAAAGTATTCTTTCTTAGCCATATAATGAATAATTCTTTTAGTTGAAATTATAATAGGACATTGATCTAAAATATGAATATGATTGGCACATATAATAATTGGTCCTTCTTTTAATATATTTTCTTTATTAATAATTATTGGTTTATAATATATTTTAAATATTAACCCTAATATTGGTTTAAATAATCTATACCCCCATGTTTTTAACGGTTTTTTCTTTTTCATATTTTGCTAACTCCTCTTCTTCTAATAATTTATAATTTATTTTATTATATAAAGTTATAGGTAAATTATCTTTAAATTCAATTTCTTTAGGTATAGAATATATGGCTAATTCTTTTTGACATATTTCTTTAATTTCTTTTTTTATTTTATTAGAAGGTTCATAATCTTTTTTTAAAACAATAAAAGCTTTTGGGACATGGATTTTATAAGGATGAGGAATCCCTATTACACAGACTTTACTTACAGCTTGATGTTTTAAAATTACTTTTTCTATAACTGATGGATATACATTAAATCCTGATACAACAATCATTTTTTTTAATCTTGATGTAAAATATACTATACCGTTTAAAGATATATATCCTATATCACCTGTATGTAACCAACGTTTTCCATCTTGATGAATTTTAATTATTTTATCTGTTTCTTCTTTATTGTTTAAATATCCCAGCATTAATGTTGGTCCATTAACACAGATTTCTCCTTCTTGGCCTAAAGGCATTTCTTCCATGGTATTGGGATTACATATTTTATAGTTATTACCAACCATTGGAATACCAATACTTCCTATTTCATTTGTTCCTGGAAAAGTGTAGCAAGTAGCTGCGATGCTTTCGGTCATTCCATAACCTTTTAAAATATTTACTTTAGCTCCATGTTTATGTAGAAAATTATTAATTCTTATTTCAGATTGAGTTGGAAGATAATCTCCTCCACTTATAATGTATTTTAATTGAGACATATCAACATTAGCAAATTTTTTATTATTCATCATTCCTTCCCATAATGTAGGTACTCCTAAAATAACATGTGGTTTATCATTTTTCCATATTTTATAAAAATGATTGGCTTCATATTGAGGCATTAAAATGGTTTCAACTTTTAAACAGATAGGAGTATGAATACATATACCTAAACCAAAACCATGAAAAATTGGTAATACTGTAACAATTTTATCTTTTGGTCGAACATCTATAACATTAACAGCACTTTGTTGGGCAAGGGCATTAAAGCTATAATTAGAAATCATAATTCCTTTTGGGTTTCCTGTAGTACCACCACTATGTAATATAAGTGCTAAAGAATTGGGGTTTATTTTAGAATGGAATTCTCTTAAATTGTTATTACCATAACTCATAAATTTTTTCCAAGTCATATAGGCTGTATCTTTATATAAAGGATGTTTTATTTTAATACTTTTAGTTATAGTATAGCCAATATTTAAGGTAATGGGCATACTTTCTTTAGGCGAGACTAAAATAGTTTTGTATACTAAAGTTTTAGATATAATATTTTTCATTTTTTCATAATTAAAATCAACTAAAAATAAAAATCTTGATTTAGATTCATTTAAATAAAATTCAACTTGTTTTGGACTAGATAGAGGATGAATAATATCTGCTATGGCACCTATTTTATTACAGGCATAAAAGACATAAATAGCTTCGGGCATATTGGGTAAGCAAATAGTTACAATATCTTTTTCTTTAACGCCAAATTCTCTTAGGGCTCTAGCACATGTATTAATTGATTTAAAAAAATCATTATAACTTATTTTATTTTTAAAATAATTTAAAACTGTATAATCAAGATCATTACCAACTTCATCTACCATATAATCATATATAGATTTTTTAGTAAATTTAATGGTTCTTTCATCTTGATGATAATAATCTAACCACGGTTTATTAATATTTTTTTTCTTAAATATTTTTAAGAAAAAATTATTTATTTTTCCCATATTTTTCTCCCATTAATTTAATTTTATTTCTTAATATTTCATTTTCAACTTCTAAATCTTCATTTTTAATTTGATAAGGTTTATCAAAAACAATAGTTATACTTTTTCTAAAAATTTTATATTGACCGATAATTGTAAAAGGAACAATATCACATTTTGTATCATAAGCCATTTTTACTGCACCAATTTTAAATGGTAATAAACCGCGATTTTTTTCAGTTGTTCCTTCAGGGAATATTCCTACAATACAATTTTTATTTAAATATTTTTCAGCTAATTGGATAGATTTTGGATTTTTGGTTTGACGATTTACAGGTATTAATCCCATATTTTGGAAAATAATTTTTTTAAAACCTTGCCATAATTCTATTTTAGCTAAAAAATGGATACTTCTTTTCGTGCTACTCATAAGGATTAGACAATCTAAATTACTAGTATGATTACCCGCTAATAAAAAACTTTTATCTTGGTTAATGTTTTCTAAACCAATATATGTTGGTCTAAAAACGATATTAGTAAAAATTTTAATTATAGGTCTTAAGATACGATATAATTTAGTGTCATTCATAAAATCACTTTCTATAAAGTATATTTAATTTATTGATTTTTTATTCTTGTTGATAACTTTGATCAATAAGTTGATAAATATTAGAAATATTTAATCTATTATCTAAGGGAATAGTTATCCAATGATTTTTATTCATATGATAACCGGGGAAAATATGTTGATGATCGATAATATTTAAAATGTCATCTTTGGGATATTTTAAGTTAATAACTTCTATTTTTTGATTACTTTTTAAACCTAATTTATTTTCTTCTATGACCATTAGTAGGCCATACCATTTTTGATTATCTTGATGTCGCCAGATAGCATTTGTAGGGGTATTAGACCATAAAAATTCTAAATTATCATGATATTTTTCTTTAATGTATGTAATTACTTGTAATGTTTGATTACTTTGATAGGTTGAATTCATAAAACATTTTTTTAAGATGTCATTTATTTTATTTTCATATTTAGTTCTAATTTTGCCAACAAAATTACCAGTAGATTCTAAAATATCTACTAAACTATATTCGAAATTAGTATCAATGTCGATAAGTTTAGCATAACTTTTTTTACCGATACAAACAATGATATTAAAATTTTCGTCATCTAATTTATTTTCATAAAAATATTGATTATCTTTTTTTATAAAACCATAATTAAGTAATTTATCCTCACAAATTTTTTGATTAATAACTAAAGTTCGCAAGAGTTGATAAGTTTTATAAGAGCTTGTTTCATTAAATTTAAATCTTTGGCTTTTTTTAAAGATACTAAATTTAATAAATAGCTTTCTATGTATTTATAGTCATTTGGATTATGAGGATTATTTTTTAAGATGATTCTGTTATTAGTAATATAAAGAACTTTATTAAGGTTTAGAAATTTTTCTTCAGTCCATTTAATAGATGTATATTTTAAATATTCTTGATCCATTAATATTTCAGCATCTTTACTATACTGAATTATATTAGGATTGTATAAATTATAAAAATTAGCCATTTGTTTAGGATTAAAATTAATACTTAGTAAATCGGCTGATTTTTTTAAAATTTCTAAAAGTGTTGAAAAGGAATTAATGGTTTCTAATAAAATTTGAAAAGCTTTAGCATTTATTGCAAAATCATGTTCATAAATATCACAATTATTTTCATTAATATATTTTAGAAATAAAATCATTTTAGGATGATTTTTTAAAATTTTTTTATCATTAATATTTATAGTATTAAGTAATTCATTCATATTCATAATTATTATTCCTTTAATTTTGCATTAAGATTTGTTGATTTTTAATTAAATCATAATTAATTAAAAATTTGCCATCTAAATTTTCATTATACATATTAATACCTATTATTTGACTATTGTCATAAGTTTTATAATAATATATGCCTTTATCAAGGTTACAACATGAACTATAAATAGTAATTTCATATTTATCATCGCCCATATCAACACAACCTCTTTGTTGTTCAACAGACGATAAAATATGGAAAAATTGACTAATACTAGAAGATTCAGTATCTAATGAAATAGAATTCATTTTAGTAAATGTAGCTTTAATAAAACGCGATAAAGAAGATAAATCACCTGGTAGACCTAAAGCTCCCATACCTCGACTATAAATATCAAAATTTAATTTATTAGAAAAATTATTAATAGGTGGTTTGGTTGATAAATTCATATAATTATTTAAATTAAATAAATGAATATCAAAGGTAGGATTATTAGTTAAAATACCAACAGGATTATTATATATTTTAAGACCATCTTTAATAGCTTCAACAGTAATAGAACCTTCTTTATCAGAAATTATCCAATGAAGAGGAGAGGCAACTAAATCATCGCTAAAATTTATATTTGCAATATTGATACGACTTAATAATTCTTGAGCTTCTTTTAAATTAGAACATTGAGATAAAACCCAAGGAATAAATTCAAAGGGAGCAATATTATCTTTATCATTTTGAAGGGGACCATAAAAAGCATTAGATGGAAAATTTAAACCAGCCATGCCTAAACCTTTTTCATTAATAGCATCATAATATAAAGGATAATCATTAAAAACATAAGCCATACCAATAAGAGCATAATGATTTTTCAATTGTTTACCATTTCTAAAATTAAAAGGATAATTTCTAGGAGTTATAGTAACTGTTTCTTGATATGAATATTCTAAATCTAAATTTCTGCCAAAATAATGATTTTTAGTAGAATAAGTAATTGCAGTACACATAATAAAAAACCTTCTTTCTTAAACAACTTAATTGTAACAAAAAAAAGTTAATTATTACAGAAAAAAAGTGCAATTTAAAAAATTAAATTACACAGTTAATCAAAAGTTACATCTTCCCAAGATGGAAGAACACTAGGATCTGGTTTATTAGCTGGACAGACTTTATAGGAATAATTATTATAAGTACCACCAAACATTGCATGTGTTTCAGCATTTTCATTATGTATAAAATTTGTTCCATATGTTATTTTTGTTAAGTTTTCATCTCCACCAAACATTAATTTCATATCTATTACACTACTTGTATTAAAACTACTTAAATCTAATTCTTGGATACTGCTCATTCCACTAAACATAGAATTCATATTTGTTACACTACCGGTATTAAAATGGCTTAAATTTAAGGTTGGTAATTGACTACATCCGTAAAACATCCTACTCATATTTTCTACACTACTCGTATCAAAACTGCTTAAATCTATTTCTTGTAATTGACTACATCCTGAAAACATATAAGACATATCTGTTACACTACTCGTATCAAAATCGTCTCCCAAAATTAAGGTTTGTAACTTGATCATTTCGTAAAACATGGAATTCATATATATTACACTACTAGTATCAAAATTTTTTAAATCTAATTTTTTAATTTGACTCATTCCATCAAACATACTACTCATATCTGTTACACCACTAGTATCAAATGTACTTAAATCCAATTCTTGTATATTGTTCATTTTTCTAAACATAGAAGACATTGTTTTTGCACTACTCGTATCAAAATTACTTAAATCTAAAGATTGTAATTGTAGACAATTATAAAACATATAACTCATATTTGTTACACTACCAGTATCAAAACGGCTTAAATCTAATTCTTGTAAGTTACTCATTTGTGAAAACATTTGATACATTGATATTACACTGCTGGTATCAAGATTTTCTATTCCTTCTATTTTAGTTACATTTGTAAATTTAGAAAATAAATATGAACTGGTTTTATTTAATTTTATTCCACCATCTCCTTGTAAATATCCGATACAATTGGTATCATCTGTTTCACATACTACATAACTTTCTATTGCACTATCACTTGTACTACTTTCATCAAATGGGCCATGTACTACTTGTCCATCTCCGGATGTTTTTTCTTGCTTTTTGGTTTCAATTACTATTTTTGTTATGTTATCTTTATAGTTCCACATTCCTTTTGTATCTCCAGATGCAATTGTTCTTAATGTTCCTGCATTAGCAAATTGATCTACTTTATATTCAGCACTTAAGGTTATTTTTCCTTTCCATCCTGCATTTTGTGTATCTTCCT
>CANRHC010000083.1 GCA_947630305.1 uncultured Bacilli bacterium | reverse complement strand
ATATAATCATTTGCTTCATCTTCATAATCTTGGATAAAGAAAGCAAATAAATCTTTATTGTATTGCACTAAATGATCTAATTCTATGTGAGCTAATTCGTGAATTAAAGCTTTTCTTCTTTTATATTGTGATAAGTTTTTATTTATAATAATATTGTATATTCCTTTATAATTAAAAACTAAACCATATATACCTTTAGGTAAAACTTTATAAGATAAATTAGCATTATACCAACATAGTATTTCTTTTTGCGTACATAACCATTTAATAAATCTTTTAGCATACTTAATACACTTCATTTTTATTCTTTTATTTATATTAAGTACGATACAACGTGTACTTATGTTCTATTGATTAGTTTTTTTAAATTTGTTACAATACATATAACAAATTTATTTTGTGAATAGTCTTTCTTGGTCGGAGGACTATTTTTTAATTTTTAATAGCACTAGCTAATTTTTTAGCTTGTTTTTCTATTCTTTCATCATCGTATGCTTCTATTTGATTATTTAAAATTGTTTTAAAATCATTAGGATGTTCAATGTAGTTAAATTCAAAAACTGATGAAGCAGTAGTTATTTTAATAGTTCCATAATTAAATATTTTTCCAAACATTCCTTGAATGACTTGTATTCCGTTTATCTTGTTTAATGGACTATCTAGCTCATTAGTATTAACTAAACCTATTTTACCTCTAACTCTTTTATTGGTTATTTCTAATTTAGTATTGAAATATCTTATTAAATCTCTTGGAAACCAAACAAATCCAATTAATATACAACAAGCAAAAAAATCTAAAATTAATTTAAATATTAAAGCTACAGTAGATAGTCTAGCTGTTTTTACAGTTTCTTCCATACCCAAACTCATACTCCTTTCTAAATATATTATTAAAACATTTCTGTTTTAACCAAAACTAATTATCTTCTTTGAGTTCTTTATCAATTTGTCGTTTTCTTTCTTCTATAATTGCTTTTATTATATTTTTATCGCTTTCTGAAAGCACATTTTTATATTTATCAAATAATACATCAGTTTCATCATAAGAGTTATTTTCATTAATGCGTAAATCTTTTCCAACTAATGTATCCATAGGAATACAAAAATGATTTGATAATTTGATAATATCTTCCGTTGTAATTTCTCTATCATCAGATTCCCATTGACTGACCAATGAACGTGCTTTTCCAACTATATTTGCTAAATCTTCTTGAGTTAAATTGTTAGTTTGACGCAAATATTTAATATTAGTTGATAAAAAATTCATAATTCTCACCTTTCAATACAAGAATATACCAATAAGTGACAAAAAATCAAACAAAATGTCACTTTATGCAAATTTTTATTTAACACAATTTATTATAATTTTTATTTATATTTTAAATAAATATAATTTTCTTAAAGTTTTAAAATATAAGTGTTATAATGTTAGACGTGGTGAGTTTAATATGGAAATACAAAGAAAAAAGAATGAAAATAATAACAATTATAATTACTATTTAATAAATAATAATAATAAAGTAGAAATAAATTATGCAAGTGATAATGATCTATTTTTCATAACTTCAAGTAAAAAAGAACAAATTGAATTTTATATTACAAAGGATAATATGTTTATTTATAATTTATTTGATTTATTGTTTAAATCTTTTGAAGATGCTTCTTTATTTCAAATAAGTTATAAACAATTATTAAAGTATTGTGATATTGAAAGTCAAATAAAATTATATAAAAAAATAACTGAAGCAAATCAAAAAATAAAAGATAGTTATTTATATCAAAAATTATTTGCTAATAATAAAATTGTTTGGATAAGTGATGATAGTATTTCCTTTGATGAACAAACTGCTGATACTATGGAAATTAGTAAAGAAAATAATTTTTTTAAATTGAAATTTAAATATAATGAAAGTAAATTATCTGATATTAAAAAAATTAGGATTCGTTCTTTTAATAGTAGATATAATCCTTTTAATATTTTTATAATTGATTGTTTTCTTAATTTACAAAATTATAATCCTGATTATCATCAAATTCATTTAGAAGAATATTTACAACTTAAAAGAAAATATTAAATTTATTAAATGTAGTTTATTTTTTAGACATGTTTTACAAAAAATGACAATTTTTACCAAAAATATTTGATAAAATCCTTATAAATTCTAAAGAAAGGGATTAAAAGATATTACAATTTTGTCATTTTTCTTTTATTTTAACCTTGTGTGGTTAATAAGTTTTAAGACTTAATTGATATACTTTTTATAAGGTGGTAAAAGTGAGACTGTCGAGGGCTATATCAGAAAAAATATTAAAAATATGTATTGAAAAAGACATTACGCCAAATAAATTGGCGAGTATTTGTTGTTTAACACAAAGTACGGTTCAAAACTTAATTAATGGTAAATCAAGAAATCCTAAATTGTTAACTATTATAAGAATATGTGAAGGATTAAATATTGATTTAAAAGATTTCTTTGATGACGAATTATTTGCCACGATTGAAAGGGAAGATTAGATGAGAGTTATTAAAGAAAAGATAAAAAAAATTATTTATTTGGATGAAGGTGAAGAAATATTAATTAAAACATTATTTAAAAATAATGTTGGGATTAATGTTAAATGTCAAAATCATGCATTATATGTGGATGATATTATTTTAAAAAAAATTAAAAATATAAGTATTGAACAAAAAGAATTAGCTAAGTTAAAAGATTATAATAAGAAAAATGATTTGGAACTTTAAAATTCTTTTTTTTCATTGTATAATGTTTTATATAATGTGGAGGGAAAATTATGGATTTAACAAATAAAGTTGCAGTTATAACTGGTGGAGCTATGGGTAATGGTTTAGGTATTACTAAAGTTTTTTTAGCAAAAGGGGCTAAAGTTTATATTTTAGATTATAGTGATGATTTAAAAAAGACAATAAAAGATTTAAAAAAAGATTATTCTAATGTTATAGGTTATATTGTGGATATTAGAGATAAAAAAATGTTGGATGAAATTGTTGAAGATATTAAAAAGGAAGAAAAGAAAATTGATATTTTAGTTAATAATGCTGGAGTTGCTAAATTAGCTACTTTTGAAAAAATGAGTGATGAATTAAGAGATTATCATTTTGATATTAATATTAAAGGAACTTGGAATGTTACAAAAGCTTTCCTACCTTTATTAAAAAAAAGTAAAGCTGGTAGAATAATTAATTTATCAAGTGTAACTGGACCAATGGTTGCTGATGTAGGAGAAGTAGCTTATGCAACTACTAAATCTGCTTTAATAGGATTTACTAAAGCTTTAGCTATGGAATTAGTAGATAAAAATATTTTAGTTAATGCTATTTTACCAGGATATATAATGACTCCAATGGTTCAAAATATTGCTAAAGAAACTGATAATGAAGATCCTAAAAAAGTAATTGAAAGTATTCGTTTAGGTATTCCTCTTAAAAGACTTGGAACTACTATAGAACTAGGGAATCTTGCTTTATTTTTAGCAAGTGATGAATGTAGTTATATAACAGGACAAACTATTGTTATAGATGGTGGAAGTACATTGCCTGAAACTAATAGTGTAGGAGTTTAATTATGAATAATAAAGGTTTTAGTGTAGTTGAATCATTAATTGTTACAGCTATTTTAATTACAGTTATTTTAATATGCAGTTTATTAGTTGTTAATATGTTAGATAAAGAACATAAAAAAGTTTTTAAAACTGAAGTTATAAGAGCAATGCAAGCTGCATCAAGTGCTTATCAAATCGATTTAGTAAATAATAAAGTAAATAAAAATAGTAAAGTTTGTTATTCAATAGATTGGTTAAAGGCTAATAATTTATTTATTCTAGAAAGTAAAGAAGAATATAAGGGAAGTGTTTTAATTGAATCTAATGAAGATGGTCAAATAATTAATTATACAGCTTGGATTAATAATGAAGATTTTTATGTTAAACAAGCTAATTTAACTAATTTAAATATAAAAGGAAAAGCTTATGAAAGTGGGATTATTTCTTTAAAAAAGGAAATGGAAGCATCATTAAATTGTGAAAATGAAGAAGGACAAGTATTAAGAAAATGATTAAAATTTAGTTCTAGAATTGTAAATATTTGTTTTCATGAATTTTCACATCTATATATAAATAAACTTGGACAAGAATATTTTTAAAATATAGATTTATTTAATGTATTTTAAATGATAAATTATCTTTAGCTTTTGATGAAGTAAATAAAAGGAAGTGAAGTTATGATTATTGGAAGTCATGTTGGTTTTGGTAAAGATCAATTATTAGGAAGTGTTAAAGAAGCTATATCTTATAATGCTAATACTTTTATGTTTTATACAGGAGCTCCTCAAAATACAATGCGTAAAGAAATTGATGAAAATTTAACTAAAGAAGCTCAAAAAATAATGGTTGATAATAATATAGAAATTAGTAAAGTTATTTGTCATGCTCCATATATAATTAATTTAGCTAATAATCTTGATTTAGATAAATGGCAATTTAGTATTAATTTTTTAAAAGAAGAATTAAGAAGATGTGATATATTAGGAATATCTTATATGGTTTTACATCCAGGAAGTGCTGTTAGTTTACCAAGAAATGAAGCTTTACAAAATATTATTGATGCTTTAAATCTAGTTTTAGATGGTTCTTCTAAATGTAAAATATTATTAGAAACTATGGCTGGTAAAGGAACTGAACTTGGAATTAATTTAGAAGAAATAAAAAAAATTATAGATAATGTAAGGTATCCTTTAGGAGTATGTCTTGATACTTGTCATTTAAATGATTCAGGAGTTAATTTAAATAATTTTGAAGAATATTTAGAAAAATTTGATGAACAAATAGGATTAGATAAAATCCATTGTATTCACATTAATGATAGTAAAAATAATATTAACTCTCATAAAGATCGTCATGAAAATATTGGTTATGGAACAATTGGTTTTGATAATTTATTAAAAATTATATATAATGAGAAATTAAAAAATGTTCCTAAAATATTAGAAACACCTTATGTAGGAAAAGATATATTAGATAAAGAAAGAATATATCCACCTTATAAATTTGAAATAGAAATGATTTTAAATAAACAATTTGATGAAAAACTTATTGAAAGAATTAATGAATATTATAAATAGTGACCATATTTTTGATAATAAATTTTAATTAATTTCTTTATTTTAAGAAAATTTTCTTCACTAAATTCATTTTTATAACGTTCAAGATTTAAACTATTGGGATTAGCAAGAATTGCTTCCCAATTTTTTTTAACAAATTGATAAGTAAAGGATAATTCGTGTTCATTTAAATTAACATTATTATTAATAGCAAAGTTATTTACATCAGTAATTGTTAGTTTATCCATATATCTTTTAATTAATTCAAACATAATATCACCTATCTATAGTGTATGAATTATTAAAAAAATTGAATACTAAAGATAGGTGATTTTAAGTGAATTTAAAAACAATTGTTACAATTTTTTTTACTATATTTTTAAGTGTTTTATTAAATATTAATTTTAATCATCACGATGAATATGCTCAAACTTTAAAAATTAAAACTGAATCAATTGTAAGTGGATCATCAGCGCCTAGAGGAAGAATATTAGATCGTAATGGTAAAGTTTTAGTAGATAATGTAGGAGTTTTAAATATTGTTTATCATAAGAAACCTAATATTAAAGTTGAAGAAGAATTAGAAATAGCTAAAAGTTTAGTTGATTATGTTAAAGATTATAAAGTTAGTGAAAAAATGTTAAAAAATTATTATTTAATTAAACATAATAATGGGGATGATTTAATTACTGATGAAGAGTATCGACTATTAGATGAAAGAAAGATTAGTAATGAAGATATTTTAAATTATAAGTTAGAACGAATTAAAGATAGTGATTTAGAGTATACTGAATATGAGAAAAAAATTATTTATTTATATTCTATTATGAATGATGGATATTATTATCAAGATAAATATTTATTAAAAGAAGTTAGTGAAGAAGAAGCTTTAAAAATAATGGAACAAAATTATGATTCTTTAAGAATTGTTGTTAGTAGTAAAAGAGTTTATCCTTATGGGGATACTTTAAAAGATATTTTTGGATCTATTGGAAGTATTCCTAAAGAAGACAGTAAAGATTATGTAGAGAAAGGTTATAGTTTAGAGGATGTTGTTGGTATTAGTGGATTAGAAAAAACTTATGAAGAAACTTTAATGGGAAAGAAAGCTACTTATTTAGTTAATAGTGATTATTCATTAGATTTAGTTAGTGAAGAACAAAAAGGTAATGATTTAGTTTTAAATATTGATATTGATTTACAATTAAAATTAGAAAATACTTTAAAAGAAGAATTATCATTAGCAAGAAAGAAAAAACAAAGTGTTTATTTTCATGATGCTTATAGTATTATTGGAGAACCTTTAACAGGTAATATTTTAGCTATGAGTGGGGTATTAATAAATGATGATGGTAATTTTAGGGAAATTACGGGAACAATGCTTTCTTCTTCTTTTACAATGGGAAGTGTTGTTAAAGGGGCTAGTTCAACAGTTGGTTATATGACTAATGCTATAACTGTTGGAAAAAAAATTCTTGATAGTTGTGTAAAACTTTATTACGAACCAGCTAAATGTTCTTATAAAAGATTAGGATATGTTGATGATATAATAGCTTTAAAAACATCTAGTAATTATTTTCAATTTATCACAGCTATTAATTCAACAGGAAATACTTATCACTATAATATGAAATTTGAAGTAAATGAAGATAACTTTAAAACTTATCGAAATACTTTTGCAGATTATGGTTTAGGTTCATTAACTAATATTGATTTACCTAATGAAAAGATTGGAATGATTGGTAAAACAGTAAGTGGAGATTTATT
>CANRHC010000082.1 GCA_947630305.1 uncultured Bacilli bacterium | reverse complement strand
TATAATCGTAATCACCCTCGTCTAATATGGTGAAAGTCATATCGCTGTCATTTGAGATGGAGTCATCCCAATTAAAAATTCTTCCTTCTGACATTTATAATCCTCCTATTTATGCTGCAAATCGTTGGGCAAATTTTTTGAAGTTGTCCCATTGTCCTACAATGTTTTCTTTTATGAATTTACTGTCGATATCATCAATTCGACTTGCTCTGTTTTCCGTTTCGTTAAATTCTTCTATTAATCCTTTTGAAGCTACTGCTTGAATAATCATATTTTCAGTAATTCCGTCCTTTTCCATTAATACTGCTAAGTCTGTTGGGAGGTTTCTTGGAATTTCTTTAAAATCAGGATCATTAAGAACATTGCCCTTTTCATCATGAACTTCAACTTGATTATCACTGGTAACCCTTACACTCGGTTCAGCTTGAGCTTCTTCAACTTCTTTAGAATTTATTTCGACTTTGTTATTATCGAATTCAAAAACTTGTTTTATTGAGTCATATTCAAGTGGTAGTTTTTCTGGAAGTCCATATCTGTTTTTAGCATCCCAAGCCGGATGGTGAGAGGTATAAATCATTCTTTTCCCACCAGTGATTTTTTTCTTTTCCATTTTGTTAGAAGGTGAAATCACTGTAGTTTCATAATTGGTAAATAAAAGGCAATCGCACCATTCCTTAATTAGTGGAGCGTTTTTTCTTGTAAGCTTTAACTCATATCTGTCATAAGCTCCGGTCTCGTCCGGCTTTTCAAATTTTCTGATTGTTGAATGAGCAAGTAGGACGACATTACAACCTTTATCATTTATACTGTCTAAAATATTTAAGAGCTTAGTCATCTCATCTCGGATATAGATTGTTCCTTTTCCATAGTCGAGAGCTTCTACATTGTTTGTATGATGTTTTTGCTCTAAATACCTCATTAAAAGAAGTTCAGCCGCATCAACCGTATCAATTACAACTGTCCTACAAATTGTAGGATCTTTATCGATTTCGTTTAAGACATCTAAGAGGTTATTCCAAGTATTAAGTGATTCATCAACTCTTGCAACGTCTAACTCTTTTGAACCGTTTTCTACATCTATAAATAATGGATTTGGGAATTTACTGGCTAGAGTTGTTTTGCCAATTCCTTCTGTTCCATAAACGACCATCTTAACGGGGTGGTCTATTTTTCCCTTCTTTATCTTCACTATCTCTCCTTTTTTAGCTGTGGTGTTCCCGGTGTTGTTGTAACCTGATCTCCCAGTAGCTCATCAAATTTTTTCTTACCAAGTTTTTTCAAAGCCTGATTTGGAGAAGGTATAATCATAAGTCCGTTTTCAGTTGCTATTTCATTAACCGCTTCTTCATTTTTCCAAGACTTTTTATTAACTTCATGTAATTTATAGCCGGGAAATTTATGCCCGGCTTTTATTTGTTTAACAGCATAAGCTTTTAGTTTCTTTAGTAATTTTTCAATATCAGCCAATCTTTCAAGATTGAGTGAAATCTCTAAATCACTTAGACTGAAGAAATCTTCAACGTAACAATCCATTAATTCATGCTGGTATTCTCTGCAGTGAATTTGCCTGTCACACCACTTACACCAATCGCCTGTATTTCGTTCTATTTTTTGATTTAAGACTTTATCGATTTGAGGTTTAATCCTTTTTAACCATTTTTTTAAGTCTTTATAATTAATGAAATTACTGTTGATGTTTTGAATTCTAGGTTGGTAAATGCCAACCGTAATCGTTACATCTTCTAGATTTATTTCCGGAAACTTATTTTTTATGAAGTCAATAGCACCTAATGCATAAAACATTAATTGAGGATTATCTTTACATTCAACTTTGCCAAAACCGTACTTAAAATCAATAATATCTAGCCTGTTTAAAACATTGTCGTAAATAATGCAATCGCATGTTCCAAATAATCCCGGCATATATTTACTAAGATCAAGTTCAGTTTCAACAAACACTTTAGATGTACTGGATTTATTGGAATCAATATATTTAAGATAATTATCGGTGTGCTTTTCCATTTCAGGCTTGTATAAAGGGTTACTTCTACAATCCTCTAATTCTTCTTTATTATCGTTCCAAAAATCAGCAGTTAATTTTAATTCAGCAATTTTATGGGCTAACGTTCCTTCTTTTGCCGCTGTCGTGTCTTCCTCTATATCGTCTGGTGAAAGTAGGACAGAAGCCGGACAGTTGAGCCAACGGAAAGCACTCGAAGGTGGATATTTACTGTGTTTTGTCCCAGTCATCTAAAACTCCTAATTCTTTGGCCACTTCAATAATTCCAAGTGGATCTTCAAAAGCTGTATGAACACCTCTGACCGTATAGAACATAGGCCTGTCGCTATAATGATTTTGGGCCCAGAGATATATAGATCCGCTTTCTAAAATGTTGTAAAACAACGATTCACCTTTTTTATTACTAAGATAAAATGCAGTTTGTCGTGGCTCTTCAGCACAGGTGCACTTTATTCCCTTATCAAGTAAATGTTGTATGATATAATTTAATTGTGTTTTTTGTTCGTCCGTGAGGGCGATTTTATTTTTCCTCATCTAAAGCTCCTATCGCTTCTTTCCAATCTCCTAAACTTTTTTTTAGGATTTTCCTTCTTGTTTCTACATCTTTAAAAGCCTCTTCATAATTCGAATGGAAAACAGCATTATCAACATCTACTTCATTGCTATCCCACGTTACAAACGGCTGGATACCATAACCGTTATAGCCAATAGCGAAATCTTCAAAAGTTTTAAACACCGTATAACTACCATGCTTCATTGGCTAATCTCCTTAAATCTGTCCTAACTACAACCTTTGTTCCGTCTTCAGCCATTTTCAACTGCGAGTTAAGTGATCCTGCAGCATCATTTATAATCGAGATATTTGTGATAATATCCATAGCTTTATCCGTATTTTTAAGTTTTCCGTTTTTCTTATCTTCGACCCATTCATGAAGGTCTACTTTTAATAAATCTCTCACATAAACCAGATCGTTTATGTGTGTTCTTTCATCAATAAATTCCAATTTAATTCCTTTCTTCTTTCTTGCCACAGCCCAACTTAGTGGGCAATGTGTAACAACTTGAGCATCTTGTACGTCTAAATCAATGGGTAGATTAACTTTTTTATATAAATTTCGAATATTTTAAAATAGAAAGGATTCTAATACATTACCCACTAGATTCGACTGTGGCTAAACCGTAAGCTTATATCCATTCCGATACCATTCGAGGCAGGCAACAGCGAAGAGGTTATTTATGACAAATTTCATGACCACTGCTGACTGTCTCGAATGATACCGGATGGTTCCGTAAGTTAAGTAATCTCAATTACAAAACCTATCAAATTTCACCATTTAGAAACTTTTCTAGTCGCTTCTTAAAAATAATGTAGCGATAAGAATTACCGTGTGGAACTGCAACTCCAATCTGAGGTTGAATTAGATTTTTGATTAAACTGATTTTTAAGGAATCCCGACTCATACCTAAATCGCTTGCTGCTTGTTCAAGTGAATAACGTGTGTCGGGTTTTTCTTCTTCTGGCTCTTCTAAATCTAAAACAGCTTTTAGCCGTTCCATTTTTTCTGGAGTTGGTATCGTGCCATGAACATAATCGGATATTTGTTTTGGTGATATTCCGGTAAGTTCAGAAAGCTTTTTTTGATTTAATCCAGCTTCTGTAATAGCACGTTTTAAAATACTTTTAAAAGTAGCCATGGTTTCTTTTGGTGTTTATCTATTTCTCACTCTGAAAACTGTCGTATTTCGCAATGAACTCCATTGGTTTTTCAACGACCTTAGAAAACTTGTAAAATTCATCTGCTCTAATTTTTCTTTTTCCATTTACAATGTTGTAAAAGATATCAAGATTCATATTCATCTTTCTGGCAACAGATGATTTATTAATTGAGTGATCATCAAGATACTTGGCGATATTTTGTTCTATCGTCATAACAACCTCCTTTTACGTAGTTTTTACACTATTTTTGTTTTAAATAAATTTTAGACGTATATTTTACATTTGTCAACGGTAAATTTTGCAATTTTGTAGTATTTTTCATAAATTAGACGTAGATTTTACTAAGTTTTGTTTTATAATAAAAACATGAACAAAGCATTTTATGTTTGGTTAGGTAAACGTTTAGCCAAGATAAGAGAAAAACATCGATTAACCAGATCTGAGGTAGGAAAAGCCATAGGCGTTTCTGAAAATGTTATTCAGAACTGGGAAATTGCTAGGTCTAGAATAAATGCTGATGATCTTTATAAGCTCTCTCAGCTTTATGAAGTATCTTTAGATGAAATTATGAATAAACAAGTAGTAAATAAAGACTATGAAGAAATCTTTGAAGAACTACTTGATTGTTTTGACGAAGAACAAATCTATAGACGATATTACTCATTAGACGAAAATAGCAAAAATGTAGTGAGGATTGTTTTAGAACAACAGGAGGAATTATGGAATTTAAGAAACGACCAACAGTCCGAACCTACATTAATTGCTGCATCTGGTGCTGAAAATCTTAATGAGGAAGAACGAAAAGCACTTGATAAAGATATTGAAATGGTGAGAAATTTAGGCAAAAAGAGTTAATAATTAATGAGTAGTTACGAAAAATTATTAATTTTAGCTGATGATCGAGGACTACAAGTATTTGAAAATGTTGATTTTAATAGTCCTATTAATGGATTAATTGTTGATGATAATATAGCTCTTTCAAACAAGTTAAATCGAGAAAGTGAAAAACTCTGTGTTTTAGCAGAAGAAATAGCTCATTCATTTGTTAATGATGGCAATATAATTGATGATCCTTATGAAGAAAATAAAGCTCATCGGTATGCTATAGATTTAATTATTTCTGTTCGTGATGTTATACAAGCTGTAATCGAACTAAGAGAAGAAGCGACAATTTCAACTGTAGCCGACAGACTTGGTGTAACAGAACGATTTTTAAAAGAATCACTTGAGTTATATTCGAAACGTTTTATCGGTAAAGCTAAATTTGGAAAATATTCGGTTAGCTTCAATCCACTTCATGTTTGGATTGAAGAAGAAAATTAGATAGCTATTATAATTAAAAATTTATATGGAGGATATAACTATTGAGACTTCCAAACGGATATGGTTCTGTTTCAAAACTATCAGGACGTAGGAGACGGCCTTATATGATTCGAGATGGAAACGGTGTAGTAATGGGTTATGCCAAGACTAGAGAAGAAGGTTTGGAAATTCTGGCCACAGTCAACCGAGATCCAGAAAAATATAAGAGGTCACAAGCCTTGTTTAAAGACGTATTTGATTTATTGCTTAAATATGGCTGTAATGGTCTTGTTGATAAAACTGTTAATAACTTCCGGAGTCAATATAAAAAATGTTCTATGCTTTATGATAAGAAGTACTCAGAACTTAGATTAGTTGATTTCTTAAAAGTTATCGAGGATTCAGGAGGTGGTCTTGGGGCAAAGAGAAACCTTCGGAATTTCTTTAGGAAAATGGATAGTGTTGCTTATCAATTTGATATTACAGATAAAGAATATACTTCAGGAATTCCAACTTATCCTCAGAGTGAAGAAACCAAACGGACTCCGTTTTCAGAAGATGAAATTAAAATTTTATGGAATAACCTCGATATAGAGGATGTCGATTTTGTTTTAATTCTTATCTATACCGGAATGAGAATGGGAGAGATTGGAAAACTTGAGAAAAAAAATATCCACCTAAAAGATAGTTATCTAATAGGTGGAAGTAAAACTCAAGCCGGGAAGAACAGGACCATTCCAATTCATGAAAAGATTAAACCCTTAATCGAAAACAGGCTAAAGCTTTCGACAAAAAATACCCTGTTTAACATTGGAGATAAAAGCTTAAGGGTCCGTTTCAAGAAAGCTATGAATAAACTTGGTATGGAACATATTCCTCATGAGTGTCGCCATACACTCAGAACTCGGCTTGATAATATCAATGTTAACCCTATTATAATCGACCGCATTCTCGGACACAAAAGTGTCGGCGGAACTGGCGCAAATGTCTATACACATAAAGACATAAACCAATTAATTGAAGCTATAAATAGGTTGGAATAAAACTTTTTTAAGTGAATTTTTGATAATTTTGAACTTTTGGTAAAAATTATAGAAATGTCAACGCATTTGTTGCGAGTGTGTTGCAAGTAATTTTTTTCGATTTGTCAAGTTATTTTTTTTAGACCTGATTTGTTGCAAGCTTGTTGCAAGCTTGTTGCAAGTGTAGCCGGTTACCCACCGTTTTGGGGCGTTAATTGACCAGTTTTAAATTGAGAAGTTCAGGTTTTATCTATGATTAGCAAAAAAATGTGCCGAAGATGGCTCTCAAACTCTGTTAAGAAAACCGCATAAATACTGGACCTCTCAGATTTATTGTTGCAAGTGTGTTGCAAGTAACCTAGGGTTCACATTTAAAATTACTACCTGTTTTAAATTCTCTTCTATAATTATAGTAGAATTTTTATTTTTTTTAAGGAGATTATCATGACTAAAATTGAAAAAATTAGAAACGAAAAAAAACTTAGTATTTATCAAGTTTCTAAACTATCTGGAGTTAAAGTAACTACTATTTCTAACATTGAAAAGGGGATATCTAATTTAGATGGAGTAAGATTAGGAACTTTAAAGAAGATAAGTAAAGCTTTAGGAGTTCCTGTTACAGAAATTATAGAATAAAGTCATTTTCTTTCCTTATTTTAGTCTATTTAACTTGACTAGTCTATTTAAATAGAGTATAATATAGTTATCAAAATAAAGGAGAGAAAAACATGTATATCACAGGAGAATTCGAAGGATACAAATATTCAGCTAAAGTATTTCCAGAACCAAGCGATTACGGAATCGACTTTGGAGAAGAAGGAGACGGAAGAATATCTAAACTTGGTGTAAGAAAAGACGGTAGAACAGTATG
>CANRHC010000081.1 GCA_947630305.1 uncultured Bacilli bacterium | reverse complement strand
GCAAGAATAAAAAATAAAAAAACTAGATAAAATCTAGGAAAAATTGAATATTAAATTAATAAAGTGTCAAACATGGGGGTATTGTTATGGCGTTTATTATTACATTTCTTTTTTTTGGTAGTTGATATTTGTTTTAAAAAAGTGTATAATTGATTTTATAAAGTAGATTGGGGTAATTATATGAATATTGAAAATTTAAATCCAGAGGAAAATAATAATAATAATAATGTTAATGTAGGTGCTTCTACTAATTCTTTTGTTGCACCTTTAGAGCCAACTTTTGCTAATGTTAATTCTAATCCAGTGGGAGATAGTGTAAGTCCTGCACCTAGTATTGAGCCTTTGAATCCTGGTGCTAATTCTTTTGCTTCTGCACCTTTAAGTCCTGGTGTTGCTTCACCAAGTCCTGCACCTGTTAGCCCTGATCCTGGTGTTACATCTGCTCCTTTGCCTGTTGGTCCTAATCCTGATGTTACACCTGTTCCTTCACCTGTTGGTCCTAATCCTAGTGTTACACCTGCTCCTTCACCTGTTGGTCCTAACCCTGGTGTTACTTCATCAAGTCCTATTAATTTGCAACCAGAGGGTGTAGCAAGTGAAAATGTTGTTGTTAATCCACCTGAACCTTTGATGGGTGCAACTCTTACTGCTAATACTCCTTTGACTAATAAAGAGGCTTTACAACCTGTTAATGAATCTAATGCTTCTAATAATACTATTAATACTATTTCTGAAAATCCACCTACTTTTGGTGGGGTTCCTACTCCTCCAAATACTAGTAGTGTTGATACTTTGGTGAGTGAACCTAAAAAGGATAAAAGAAAAGGTAAAGGTAAGAAGAGTTTGATTATTATTTTAGTGTTTATTTTGATTTTAGGTATTGGTGCTGGTGTTTATTATTTTTTAAATGTTTCTCAAACTAGTAGTATTGTGGTAACGCCTATTTTAAATGAGTTGGAGTTAGGTTCTACTTTATCTGATAATTTAAGTGATTATGCTAGTTTTAGTGGTATTGATCCAGCAAGTTGTAAGTTGAATAATAGTGCTATAAATGTTGATATTATTAATACTTATTCTTATAGTATTTCTTGTCCCGGTTTGAGTGAGGATGTTAAGTCTACTGTTAGGGTAAGAGATACTGTTGGTCCTGTTGTTAAGTTAAAGGATGTTGTTGTTAAGCCTGATACTGATGTTTTGGTTGATGATTTTATTTCTAAATGTAGTGATTTGTCTTTAAATGGTGATTGTGATGTTTCTATTAGTGATTCTTCTATTGATTTAGATGAGTTGGTAAAGGAAGTTGGTACTTATGAGATTCCTTTATCTATTAAAGATGATTTTAATAATGAGACTTTAGTTACTGCTAATTTAGTTGTTTCTGATGATGCTCCTTCTTTGTTTTTGAATTGTGAGGTTGCTTCTGATTTTAAGACTACGACTAAGGCTAATGTTCGTGGTTCTTATGAGTATGGTATAAATGATGCTGATGAGATTAGTACCGCTAAGAAGGTTTTGATTTATCAGTTTGATTCAGAAAGTGATTATCTTGAGTTAAAGAGTTCTTATGAAGCTAATCAAACAATTGACAATTTGATTGGTGATGTTTCTTTTGATGATGATAATTATAGGGCTGTACTTGAGGTTAATCTTGATGTGGAAGAGTTATCTGTTGAATTAGATTCTGATAGTGAGATAAAAACTTATGAAGATGTTGCTGTTTATCATGAAACATCTGGAGATTTTTGTAGCTTACCTTAGGTAAGTTTTTTTCTTTTGCATAAATATATATAGAGGTGTTTTTTGTTTTGAAAAAATGTAAAATTATTGTTTATGCAATTAGTAAAAATGAGGAGATGTTTGTAAATCGTTGGGTTGATAGTGTAAAAGAGGCTGATGAGATTTATGTTTTAGATACTGGTTCTAGTGATAAAACTGTTAAACTTTTGAAAAAAAGGGGTGTTAAGGTTAAGCAAAAAGTTATTAATCCTTGGCGTTTTGATGTGGCTAGAAATGAGTCTTTAAAGATAATTTGTAGGGATGCTGATATATGTGTTTGTATAGATTTAGATGAGGTTTTGGAAGTTGGTTGGCGTGGTAAGTTGGAATCTAAATTTGTTGATGGTAAAAATGTTAGGTATCGTTATGTTTATAATTGGAAGTTAGATGAAAATAATAAGCCTTTAGTAAGTTTTATGGAAGATAAGATTCATTCTTTAAATGATTATTATTGGTCTCATCCTGTTCATGAGGTTTTGTCTACTACTGGTGTTGAGACTTATGTTGATACTGATCTTGTGATAAATCATTATCCTGATGAGGGTAAATCTAGGAGTAGTTATTTGCCTCTTTTGAAGTTAAGTGTTTTGGAAGATCCTTTAGATGATCGCAATCTTCATTATTTAGGTAGGGAATATATGTTTTATCAGATGTATGATGAGAGTATTGATGCTTTGCATAAGCATTTAGATTGTCCAAATGCTACTTGGCGGGATGAAAGGTGTGCTTCTATGCGGTTTATGGCCCGTTGTTATTTAAAGAAAAATTTTATTCCTGAGGCATTGTTTTGGTATCAAAATGCTGTTAATGAGGCTCCTTATTTAAGAGAGGGTTATATTGAGTTGGGTAGTTTATATGAATCTTTGAATCGTTATGATGATGCTTATGATTGTTTAATTAAGGCTTATCAGATAAAAGAAAAAAGCAATTCTTATATTAATGAAGAATTTGCTTGGAATGATACTATATATGATTTATTAAGTATTGCTTGTTTTTATACAAAAAGGTATGATGATGCTGTTAAATATGTAAATGAAGCTATTAAGATTAATCCTTTAAATGAACGTTATCAAGATAATTTGAAGATTATGTCAATAGCTTTGCATGAATAACTAATCTAGCGTTGTTTCCCGTGCATGTTGATAGTGTTAGTATTTTGTCGTTTTCGTTAACTTCGATGTGAAAATCGTTTTTGCTTCTATTTTTTACCATGTTTATGTAATTCATTTTATCTGTTGGTGTGTCAAAGTTAACTCTTAGGTAATCACTTGTTTTAGGAATAGCGTATATGGAAAATATTTGCCAGTTCATTGTTTCATATATTGTATTAAAGGAGATTATTAGGTTGTTTGGATCTGCTTGCCAGTTTGCATTTTGAACTCTGTGGAGTGTTCCAAACATAACTCCGCTGTAATACATGTTATGGCCATATATAATTGTGTTGTCATTTAAATTTGTTACGGTGTTTCGAAAATCCATGTATATCCAGCCATTTTGGTCATATTCTCCATATAAATTGTGTTCTAGGTAATATACGTTATCTTTTGATTGGACTACTGGGTAATCGACGTTGGTATTGTTAACTTTTAGGTATCCTACAACATCTTTATTTATACTTGTTAAGGCATCTATATATTTATTTTTTATTTGGAGGTTGTTTTCGTTTGTTGGTTGTTGTTCTGTTATTTCATCTGCTTTACTAATTGTGTTATCAATGACTTCTTTTATTTGACTTACTTCTTGCATAGATTTATAGTTTCTTACAAAAACGTAGCCAAATGAACCTAATACGATGCTAATTAATATTAGACCACATACTTTTAGGGTGTTTAAACTTATTTGCTTGATTAGATTTTTATTTAAATATTCTTTTGAGTAATTAAGTTCAATTATTATTTTCTTTTTTTTGTTTTTTCGGTTTAATTCTCTTAAATATAGTATATCTTTTGGTTCTAATATATCTTGGTATAGTTCAATATATATGTTTTTAAAACGGTTTAAAATTAAGGATGAAATAACGAATTCTAAGTCTTGACGATTTAGAATTTTGAATTTTATAACTTTTAAGTATTTATTAATTGCTAAGAAGGTATGAAAATCTGTTTGATCTTCTTCACTCATGGGGGTAAATATTTCGATTTCTTTTTTGTAAAAAATTGTTGAATAATCGTTTATGTGGTTTCTTTGCATGAAAGGTGAAATGTAGAAAACTTCGTTGCGGGTAAATACTTCGATGTGATGTTTGTCTAATAGTTCAAGCATATAATTTGGAATAGAGTAACAGTCTAGTTTTTTGGCTGTTTTAAAAGAAATTAATTCTTCACATAGGGCATAGCTGATGTTTTCTTCTTTTTTAATTCTTATTTTTTGAATTAGTTTTATTCCTTTAAAGTATTTTAACATAAATACGGCTATTTCAGAATTTTGAAATGTTAAAGTATTTATGTTATTCATTTCACATAATTCTTTAAAAAAGGGCATGACTATTTTATCATTATCTTCTATATAATCGTCAGAAAAGATTAATTCGCTATCACTTATAATGTTAGTATTCATTAAATCTTCTCTTAAAATTTTGTTTTTTTGAAATGAAAAAAATAAAGAATTAGCTTGTAATCTGATTAAAATTTTCTTCATTTTTTTCACCACATTTCTATTCTTATATTATATTATCATATTTTGGCAAAATTTGCACTTATTATTCTTGTCAAAATTTTACAAAATATTTAAAAAAGTAAAAAAAGATGTAGAAATATGGTATTTTTGTGATATAATATGAGCATAATAAATATGAAAGAAGAGGTAAATTATGAAAAAAATTTTGGGATTAACTATTATTGCGTTTTTAGTAAGTGTAGTTATGCCGTTAAGAGCGATGGCTTTGTCTGGTGAAATTTTTGCTTCAAGTGGTATGAGTATGACTGAGACGACTGAGGATGGAGCAACTTTTTCATTAAAGAATGGTAATGAAAATACAACCTTATATATAGGTGCTAATGTAACAAGTGGGACCTTAAATGAGATTAATGCTCATGTTGAACTTGAAAATTCTAGTTTTACTTTTAGTGGTGAACGTTCTGATTATCGTTTACAATCTGGTTGGACTGGAAAAATTACTAAGAGTGAGACTGGAAATGGAATTGATATTAGTTTAACTAATGAAACTGGTATAACTAGTCGTAAGATTGTAGCTTCTATTAGTTTACAAGTTAGTGAAAGTGCTCCTTCTACTGATACTTGTAGAATTACTTTAAGTCAAGTTGCTAGTGAAGAAGAACCTGCTACACCAAAATGTCAAATAGTTGATGACACTTATTATGATGCTAATGGTAATGAAGTAAGTGAAGAAGCTTATAAAGCTTCATGTACTACTGCTGAAAATCCTCAAACAGGTAGTTTCTTACCTTATACACTTATTATTGCTGGTTTAGCTTTAGCTGGTTGGTTATATTACGTAACTAAGAAGAATAATAAAATTTATCAAGTTTAAAAATGGTAGTTGCGACTGCCTTTTTTTGTTTTATACTTGACATATTTTAAAATATGAATATAATACAAAATGTTTAAAGGAGATGAAGTTTTTGATGAAAAAATTTGTTGGCTTAATAATTGTGGTACTTTTTAGTTTTAATTTAACGGCTAATGCTGAAGGAAAGGATTTGGGTTCTGTTCATTTTGGGGAGAGGATTCAAGCTAAGTATGAATGTGTAGATGATAAAGGAAATATTGGTAAAACATATACTCCAGATGGTACTATTTTAGCTTTAGAGGATTGTTATTTATATATTGAGTTAATTGATAATCCTGATACTGATTATCCTGTTGCGGATTTAGTTGAGGTATCTGGTATTGATGGGTATTTAACTGAATTAACTAATGTATCTTTTTATAGTGTTGAAGATGTTAGTGGTTGGACTCATACTTTAGATGGTGATAATACTAATGGTACATATCATATTACACCAACTAGTGGTAAATATTATTTAAAGAAGAATGAAGAGTTGAAAGTATTAAAGTTTACTTTTTCAGTTGATATTCATGAGATGAATTGTTATGCTAAATTTGCTCCAACTTTGATTCAAAGGTTACCAAAGTGTGAATTATTAGATGGACAATATTTTAATAATAGTGGAGATCCTGTTACTAAAGATCAATATGATGAGGATTGTAATCCTAAGTGTAAGTTTGAAGATAATAAATATTATGATCCAAATGGTCATGAAGTAGATAAAGATACTTATGATAAGGCATGTAATCCTAAATGTAAATTTGAAAATGATAAATATTATGATCCAAATGGTCATGAAGTAGATAAGGATACTTATGATGATTTATGTAATCCTAAATGTAAATTTGAAAATGATAAATATTATGATCCAAATGGTCATGAAGTAGATAAAGATACTTATGATGATTTATGTAATCCTAAATGTAAATTTGAAAATGATAAGTATTATGATAAAGATGGACATGAAGTAGATAAAGATACTTATGATAATGCATGTAATCCTAAATGTAAGTTTGAAGATGATAAGTATTATGATAAAGATGGACATGAAGTAGATAAAGATACTTATGATAAATCTTGTAATCCTAAATGTCATGTTGAAGGTGACAAATATTATGATTCAGATGGACATGAGGTAGATAAAGATACTTATGATAGTGCTTGTAATCCTAAATGTCATGTTGAGGATGATAAATATTACGATAAAGATGGACATGAGGTAGATAAAGATACTTATGATAAATCTTGTAATCCTAAATGTAAAGTTGAAGATGATAAGTATTATGATAAAGATGGACATGAGGTAGATAAAGATACTTATGATAGTGCTTGTAATCCTAAATGTCATGTTGAAGGTGACAAATATTATGATGATAAAGGTCATGAAGTAGATAAAGATACTTATGATAATGCTTGTAATCCTAAGTGTCGTGTTGAAGGTGACAAATATTATGATGATAAAGGTCATGAAGTAACAAAAGAAGAATGGGATGCAAAATGTACGGTTGTAGATAATCCTCAAACTGGATTAATAACGCCATTAATTATATTAACTGTTGGTGGAATTGGTGGAGGAATAATTTATTTCTTTACTAAAAGAAAGAAAATATATAAATTATAATAAAAATTGATATGAAAATATCAATTTTTTATTATGTAGCAATCGGGAGATAGCTACCGATAAAACCACGTGCTATGCACGTGCGAACCAAAGAGCAGGGGC
>CANRHC010000080.1 GCA_947630305.1 uncultured Bacilli bacterium | reverse complement strand
CATATATCTATTATACCAAAATAAAAGACTACTGTCTTTCTTTACAGTAATCTTTGTCTACTTTTTCAGCAGTCTCTCTTTAAAACTCTATTTTTTCTTTAAATTTTTTTTCATATCATCTAAAGCTAGATTAGCACTATCCATAGCATTGTCAACCATATCTTCTACTTTCTTTTTGGTACTTTGATTAGAAAGCATATATGTTGCTAAAGCCATACCTCCAGCCATTCCAAGACTCATCGAAATAATGGTATTTTTCATTTTCTCACCTCTAACTTTATTATGAATCAATATTATTAAATTTATTCTTTATTTTATTTAATAAATCAGTTTTTCTTTTTTCAGCATAATCATTATTAACAGCCATCAAAAATGATGTTTCATCACCAACAATTACTAAACTATTTTTAGCTCTTGAAACTCCTGTATAAATAAGTTTATTATAAAGCATTTTATAATAATTTTTACAAACTGGTAAGATAACATTAGCAAATTCACTACCTTGACTTTTATGAATAGTTATAGCATAAGCATGTTTAATACTATTTAAATCTTCTTTTTGATATATTACTTCATTACCATCAAAATCAATTAAAATACTATAATTATCTTTACTAAAAATAATCTTTTTAATATGACCAATATCACCATTATAAACATTACAATCAGGATTATTAACTAATTGTAAAACTTTATCATTTTCTCTATATATAACATCAAAATAAGTTACTTCTAATTTATCTTTAGTTGGTGGATTAATAATACTTTGTAAAATTTGATTTAAATTATCAATCCCATTTTCACCCTTATACATCGGTGCTAAAATGATAACATCATCTTCATTTATACCTTTTTCAATACTTCTTAAAATAATTTCTTTAATCATATCTTTTATTTTCATATTAGAACATTTTAAAAAATTATAATCATCTTTTTTTAATAAATAATCATCACTTAATTTCTTTTCTTTAATTTCTTTAGCTAAATAAGGAATATAAGAATTAGAACTTTGCCGATAAATAGTTTCTAAAGAAATAAAAGAAAATTGATTAGATAATACTAAATCATTTAAAACTAGACCAGCTCCAACACTAGGAAGCTGAAAAGTATCGCCCACAAGTATTAATTTTACATCATCATTAATTCCACATAAAAGGGAGTAAAATAAATAAGTATCAACCATACTAACTTCATCAACAATTATTAATTTATGATGATTTTTATTATATTCATTAACTTGAAAATCATTAGTTTCCTTATTCCATTTTAAATAACGATGAATCGTACTTGCTTTTAAATTAGTCGCTAAAGAAAGTTTTTTACTCGCTCTTCCTGTAGGTGCTAATAAAGCAATATTTACACTTGCTTCAATAGGTGATAATTTATAATATTCAATATAAAGCCTTGTAATCGCATTTACAATTGTTGTTTTACCTGTTCCTGGTCCTCCAGATATTATAGTAATTGGATTATTTAAAGAAGCAAAAATAGCTTTTTTTTGTTCTTCATTATAACAAACATCTAACTCTTCTTGTAATCTTTTAATTTTATTATCAAAATTTTTAAATTCTTTATGAGGATTATTAGCTATATCAAATAACATTCTTGATATTTCTCTTTCCATCATATCCAACTTACTTAAAAAATATTTATCATCAATTAAAACAACTAAATTTTTCTTAATTAATTCATTAATAATATTTTTAAACATCTCATCATCTATAAATAATTTATATTGTTGTTTTAAAGCATCTATTAATTCCTCTTTATAATAATAAACATCACCATTTTTATTACTTAAATATTCCATAACCTCTAAAGTACACGCCAAAAGACGAACATCATCATAAGGATCATGAATACTTTTAAAGATCCGATCTAACTTTTCAAAAGAAACAATTTCTTTAAAATAATAAAGATTTTCATCAACATATATCATCGTTTTATCTTGATATTTTTTTACAATTTTAGTTGCTTCATTAATTGTAAAACCTAACTTTTTTAAATTAATTAAAATATCATCAACTAAAGAATAATCAATAATTGATTGATATATTTTATCAGCTTTAATTAAAGACATATTAGGAACCATCATTAAATTATTTTTATTTTCTTTAATTAAATCAATAGCTTTTTCTCCTAAAATTTCAACTATTTTAATCGCTGTTTTTTTCCCACATCCTTTAATCAAATTAGAAGATAAAAAATCAATAACAGCATCCTTTCCTTCAGGTTTAATTTTTTCATACGAATCAATTACAAACTGATAACCATATCTTTCATTACAAATATATTTACCAAATAATTGATAATTATCATCTACATTAGGTTCTAATATTATTCCCGTTATCGTTACAACTTTTCCAATTTTTTCTTGTAATTGTTCATCATTTGTTTCTTTTATTTTAAAAGTCCCAACAAAAAAACCAGTATTTGATTCAAAAATAGTTGTTCTAATATTTCCTTTTATATAATTCATATTCTTCTCCATAAAAAACATTTTATCAAATTTTTGATAAAATGTAACCTATAGATTTTCTTCTAACCAATCATTTAATTGAGACTGAGATACAAAACCAATCTTTTTACTTTTTTCCTCACCTTTTTTAAAAATAATTAAAGTAGGAATAGACATTACTTGATAATTCTTAGCAATATCTGGAAAATTATCTACATTAACTTTTAAAATATTAATTGTTGTTACTTGTTCTAAGACTTGACTAAGCATCTTACAAGGACCACACCAATCGGCATAAAAATCAACTAAGACTAAATCATTAGCTATTATTTTAGCAAAATCATTTTCATTTTCTAAATATTTTATCATTTAAACCATCCTATCTATATTTATCAATAACTTCATTGGCTCCATTAAAATCTAATTTACCTTTTTTAACTAATTCATCAGCTGAATCAACTGTAATTAATTCATATTTCAATAAAATATCTAAAGCCTCTTTATTATATTCTTCTTCATTATTATTTTCTAAATATTTATCTTTTAAACTATAAATTTCTTCAAAAGCAACATAATAATCATTAGTAATATTAGAAATAATTGGACTTTTCATCATAATAAATGAAGATATAGATGATTCATTTATCATAGGTGCTAAAAAAGATAATCTACTACCAACAAATAAAATCAAAAAAACAAAAATATAAGTTTCAAATAAACCAAAAATAGCTCCTAATAATTTAGATGGAACTCCTAAAACAATTGTAAATTTTAAAACTAATTCAAATAAACCAGTAATTTTTATTATAACATGTAATAAACTCATTAAAATTAGATAAGCAATTAAAAAAGCAATTGCTTCATATAAGAAAATATTAAATATCTTAATTCCTCCAAAAATACCGCCTAAATTAAAGAATGGTAAATAAGTATACATTAATTTAGATAAAGGATTTTTTAAATAAAAGGCAATAATTAAAACTAAAATAGTTCCAATAAACATTACAGCACTTTTAAAAACACCTCTTTTAAAGCCTACTATCATTCCCATTAATAAGAATAAAATAATAATTACATCAACTAACATAAAATCAACTCTTTTCTATTTATTTAATTATAATATAAAAATTATAAATTAGCAATTTCTCTTTTTTGTTCATTATTATAAGTTTCAATAGATACCCTTTGAATAATAAACATCATCATAATTATATTTAAGCAAAAAGAACCACCATAACTTAAAAATGGAAGTGGAACACCAGTTAATGGTATTAAAGCTAAAAT
Organism: uncultured Bacilli bacterium; assembly: GCA_947630305.1. Classification (GTDB taxonomy): domain Bacteria; phylum Bacillota_I; class Bacilli_A; order RF39; family UBA660; genus Ventrenecus. Next base: position 3,340 of record CANRHC010000080.1, on the reverse strand, counting down.
ACCTAAAAAATTAATTAATAAATGTAATAATAAATAAATAAATGTTCCATAACATATAATTTGATTTCTCATTAAATCAGCTTTTTTAGCTAATTTTAAAATTCGATATAACATATAAAAATAACCTAAAATTATTAATATACCAACAAATAAACCTAATTCTTCAACAATAATAGGAAAAATAAAATCTGTATGAGCTTCAGGTAAATATAAATACTTTTGAGTAGAATTACCTAACCCAACACCAAATAAACCACCATTATGAAAAGCAATAAAACCATTACAAACTTGGTATCCAGTATCTTCCATATAACGGCTACAAGGAGCTTGAAATTTTAATCTTTGTAATTGTGTAGAATTAAATAAATCTGATTTAGTATATAAAAGAATAAATGCTCCAACTATTAAAGCCATACCTAAATGTTTAATAATTTTAATTTTACTTTTTTTAGGAAAAGGAATAGTTAAAAAAGTAAAAAAAGTAATACCAGCAATAATAATAGCTCCACCAAAATCAGGTTGTTTAGCAATAAAGAAAAATATTATAATTGCTATAATAATCGGAATTAAATTAAAAGCAAAATTTTTAGATTTTTTTATACTATTTTCATAAAAAGTAGCCATAAAAATTATTAAAGCAGTTTTAGCAAATTCAGTTGGTTGAAAATTAAAAAAACCTAAATCTAACCAACTTTGAGCACCACCAGCAATCACGCCATAACTAAAAACTAAAACTAAACTAATTAAAACTAAAATAATATACAAAATGCTTCCTAATTTATATTTTTCAGTGGGAATCATTAAAATAATAAAACCAACAATATAAGCCCCAATAACATATATTAATTGTTTACCAAAAAAATAATAAGTTGACACATCATAACGTAAAACTGCTGAAACACTTGAAGCAGATAAAACCATGACAAGTCCTAATATCGTATATAAAATTGTAAATATAAATAAAGGTTTATCAATTTTCCGTAACAGTTTTTGCATTTTATTACTCACCATAATAATCTTATCATATTTTATAGAAGTTTTATAAAAAATTATTTTTTTTAATGTCAAAAAATGAATATTTTAATAAAATATATTAGAAAGATTAAGGAGGTTACACATATGTATTATTATGGAAATAATGGATACTACGGCGGTGGATACCAACAACCATGTTGCAACAATGGATATGCAGGATACACTTCAGGTTATGGAGCAGGTGCTGCTATCTGGATCGTATTATTCATCTTATTAGTTATCATAATTGGTGCAGGTTGGTATGGTAACTATAATAATAACAATAATTAATCTTAAAAAAAGAATAGCTTTTAAACTATTCTCTTTTTATATTTTCTTAATAATATTTTTCTTTTTAATTAAAATTATAACAAATATAGCTAAAATTAATAATGGTGGTAAATAAAAACCAGTTTTAGGATTATCTACTACTCCACAACTTTGATAATAAGTTTCTTTATCTACTTCATTTCCATTTGAATCAAAATATTTATCATTTTTTTCAGTACAAATATATTTTTCTTCTTTAACAATAGTTGTTTGCTTTTCTTTAAATACTACATTTACAATAACATCACTATTTGGCATGATAAAGGAATTATTTGTAATTAAAATATTTTCACTACCATTTAAAACTTCAACTTTATCTACTTCATTATCATCATCTGGTAATAATTCAAAACTAACTGTTTCACCTTCTAAGGCATCCTCTTTTATTTTAATCTTACCATTTCCTTCTATTTTTGTTTTAATATTATAAAACTCATTATATCTTATTAAATAAGAATTATAATTACCTTCATTATCATAACCAAAACTTTGAGCTAATAAATAATTACCAAAAGAAGTAATATGTGACAAATTAGCATTTTTAACACCAATTTTTTTAGCAACATCATGAGTTTCCAAAATATTACCATCTTCATCATATACTAAAATATAGCTTTCTACTTTAGAAGCATTACGAGATGACTCTCCTACATGATCATCATCTTTTTAGGCTAAAACGGCAACATAATCACTATTTGGACTTGAGGCATCAAAATAATAACAAAAATAATAAAAGCATTTTTTTCAATTTAACCACCTATCCTACTATAAGGATATTAATATTTTTTTTTATAATTCAAATTGTAATTTTAATGATTTACAACAAATTGTAAATTATTAAGAAAATTAAATTTTTAAAGAAAATTTTTAAAAAATGTGATACAATAAGACATGTTTATGGGGTGATTATATATGATATTACCAAATTTAAAAATTTTAGATGAAAAAGATAAGCGTTTACATCAAAAATCTAAACCGGTAAATTTTCCATTATCAAATAATGATCAGAAAATGATTGAAGATATGATTCTTTATCTTAAAATGAGTCAAATAGAAGAAGAAAGAGTTAAATATGATTTAAGAGCTGGTTGGGGAATGAGTGCTGTACAATTAGGTAATTTAAAACGTTTTTTTGTTATTGTTGAAGAATTAAAAGATCATTCATTTAAAAATTATATTGTTATTAATCCAGAAATTATATCTCATAGTGAAGAATTAATTTATGTTGGTGAAGGTGAAGGATGTTTAAGCGTTAATAGAGATGTTACAGGTATTGTTCCAAGATATGCTAGAATGACGGTTAGATTTCAAGATATTAATGGAAATCAAGTCGAATTAAGAGTTCGTGAGGATGTAGCAATTGCCTTTCAACATGAAATGGATCATTTAGAAGGTATTTTATTTGTTGATAAAATTGATCCAAAAAATCCCTTTAAAAATAAAGAATACATGAGGGAAATATAATCATTATTCTTTATAGCCTAACATATACAAAGCATAAACTAAATCATTATATAAATCACCAATATTTGCTTGATTGTTTTCTTTAGCCATCATAATACTTTGCCAAATTTCATATAAATTACGATAATCACTTTTTTTTTGCTCAGATTCTTCTTCCGTACCTTCTTCTAAAGATTCATAAAATTTATTCATTGATAATTTAATAAACTTATCTAATTTATCATAATCTTCATTACCAACTTGCACTAATTCATAAATTTTTCCATCTTTTTCAAAAACACTAGCCACTTTATTATTTTTTAAATAATCAAAATTGGCTTTTACTAAACCTATTTCACTACCAAAATCTTCTAATGACCATAAAGTTAATTTTAATTTTTCTAACATAGCCAACCTCTTATCCTAAATCATTATACTACTTTTTGCCCAATAAGAAAACCATTTTTATAATCAATTCCCATGTTTGACACTTTATTAATTTAATATTCAATTTTTCCTAGATTTTATCTAGTTTTTTTATTTTTTAATCTTG
>CANRHC010000079.1 GCA_947630305.1 uncultured Bacilli bacterium | reverse complement strand
TTACCTCTTAAATAATTGAATATTAACTTTCAAAAACTACAACATCTTTGCTTCTAAATCCGCTCCAACTTGTTCATACCATTGTTCATAAGTAATATCCTCTGGAAAACCTATAGATCTTCCATTTTCATCTCTACCTGATCTATAGCCTTTAACATATCCGGGTAGATTTTCCGTATTAAGATAAGGAGCTTCTACACATCTACAATTTGGATGCATTGGAACAGCGTTAACGCCTATTCGTCTTTCATCCATTCTAAAAATTTGTGAATCAAGTTTACCGCAGATAGGGCATACATTTACATTTAACTCACTAAAGAACTGATATTTTTCAACGCCTAATCTTTTATAGCAATCATTCTGTGCCTGCGCTTGAAAGAAAGCAGATTCAGTATAAATTACTCTTTTACAATCATTAAGCGGCCTACCATACATAGCTTGAAGTTCTTTAGTGGCTTTCTGATATCCTGCTCCGCTTATCATTTGTTGAGTTAACAAATCCGTTAAATCATTAATAAAAGTAGTTTGATCTCTCCAAAGATGCATGGAAAAAGTTAAACCGTCATTACTCCAGGGAGATCTAACAACTGAATCTATTAGATCCATATTAGGCAATGCAAAAGATGAATCCATTACACCCAAGCCCTTAAAGATTTCAAAAGCAGTTCTACCATACATTTCTGAATACATCTCACCTAATCCCTGATAAGTAATATCTTGAGCGTACCCATAGATAGAAGCTGCTTCAGCTTTTAACTCTACCTCTAAAGCGGCTAGCCTAGTAATTCTATATTCTAAAGATGCTCTTTCTAAATCTTTAGCTATATCAGCAGAATACTTTATAGCGTTTTTCTGTCCTAGTCTTATGTATTCTTCTAAAGACATTTTAAAGTCTTTAAATTCAGCATCAGTTAAATATTTAGTTGCCTGTGCCATTGATAGCTGATCATTTTCCGCATACCGTCTAATAAAGCTGTCTATCTTATCCTCTATTCTTTTAATAGCTTTATTAAACTGTTTTTCAACTACACTTATAAATTCATCAGCTTTCTTCTTCTTGGCTTCCTCCAGCATTCTGAATCTGCGTTCCCAGTACTCCGCTTCTCTGTTCTTCATTGTTATAAGGGTTCATATTATCAATTAAATTCTGCTGTGCCTGCATTAAAGCCTGATTACGCTGTTCTAGCTTTTCTTTAGCTATCTTTTCTAATTCATCAGGTTCAGCCATAGGATGGTTTTTAATTAAGGTATCTGTGGAAAGTAAACCTACTGAAGTAGTAATATTGTTGATTAACTCTGTATCGTTATTTATTCTAGTTCTTTTCCAAGTCTGTTTTATTTCCTGCTCTTTAGGTATTTCATAACCTAAATATCTACAGATAGCTTTAACTAATCTATTAATACCTATTCTAAATTCATCCTCTAATTGGCACGCTTTTAGTTCTAAGATGTTATAAGTATGTTTTATAGCCTCACCTGAAGCATTTCCTAAAGCCTCTGGAGAGGGATCTACTATCCCGCCTAAATCCTGTATATCATCTTTATTAATCTGCATGCTTAACTGTTTAGCAGCTATAGGCGGTTCAATAGATAACAGCTTTAAATCTGATTTACCAACATCTCCATCTAAAGGATCACTAACTAAGTTGATTAATCTGTTCTTAGTCACATTGTCCCAAAACTCTTTAGCGCTCTGTCCACCGTTATTACTTAAAACAAAAATAGTCTCATCGCAATCCTGAATATCATCAGCTAAAGAACTTCTAGCCTCATCATAAGCATCTATAGATTCTTTAACGCCTACTAAATCACTTAGAGCCATAGAATTGTTTCTAAAATAAATAAAAGGAACCTCTTCATAGTCATGTTCTATAAAATTTTCCTCTTTAAACTCATTCGTATTAGCATTAAAAGAAATAGGCTGAAGCTCTTTTTCTAAATCATTTAATTCACCAGTAGCAGGATATCTATAAAAAGAACATCTTTCATTAGTCCATAACTCGTATAGATTCCATCTTTCAGCAGTTTCAGGATCTATCCAGTTATTAGCTCTTTTAACTGTATATAGAAGCTCCTCATCTAACAAGCCTCCCCATCCTGCTATAATATCCTCTGAATGAGTTATAACACCGTATTTAAACTCATCATTTTCATCAATCCAATACTGAATCCAGCCATCTCCCCATATAGAAACAACATCGCATAGCTTTTTTAAGTTCTTTCCCCATTGCGAGCCTAAGATATCTTTTATATCTTTATTGACATCATCATTTCCTACATCAATATCTACCTCAATTCCAAAAATGTAAGAACTTTTCTGAGCTAGAATTTGTCTAAAAAAAGGGGATGCAATTCTATGATTAGATGTTTTAAAAATATCGGTTTTCTTTCCGCCTCTTCTTTTATTTCTTATATCATTTTTACATTGAGCATACTTTTCTGCTTTTCTACCTTGTCTTACATATTTTCTATAAGCTGTAGAGCTTTCTTGTTCACTGATTAATTTTTTAACTCGTTCTAGTTCTTCCATAATTATCTAACCTACAAAGCAATAGCGCCTGAACGTTTTCTAATAAAGAACCGTTCTAAAGCGTATCTTAAAGCAGCTATACCATCATCATTAATTGAGGGTAATAGGCTTGTAATATTTCCTTCTTTATCTCTTTCATATTCGTAATTGATAGCCTGCTTATAAAACATTGGAGTTCTTTTAGGATCAACTACTATTCTTATTTGACTAGCCAACCATTTAACTCCATAGTCTACTGAACCCGGACCTTTTTTAGCAGGAACAGCTCTTAAACCTTGATCTTGTAAATTCCTGATACTCTTAGGTTCAGCACTATCACAAACAATAGGATCATTAGCGCCTATTCCGTGTTCCTTTATTTCTTTTGCCAGCTTTTCATTTGGTATATAAGATTTACATATCTCATCAAATATAATGATTTCTTGTTGAGCTACATTATATTGAGCTCTAATAAAAAAACTTGGATGAACCCATCCAAAATCTAGCCCATTAACTATATTGTCAAAGTGAGATATCTCTTCATCAGTTATTTCACGTGTTACAAGATTAGGGAATACATTACCGCCTGAACCATTAGCCTCACCTAGATACTCATTCTTATAAGCCTCTGGATTTACTTTTTCTAGAAATTTTGCCTCTTCAATAAAAGGCTCTCCTAACCAGCTTTCAGGAACATCTAGATAAGTTGAAAAGTAAACATTCATACTCTCTTTAGGCTCTTGAATGTACATATTAGCCCAATTATTTTTAGAGCGTGGAGGATTGAAGGATTTAAAAATATAAAATGTATCTCCGCCACGTACAATTGACTGCTGTACTTTTCTTACTGTTTCATCTCCAAGTATTTGATCAAGCTCTTCAAACCAAAGAATAGCAACGTATCCAAATCGAGGGGTAAAACTTTTTACTGATGTAGGATCTTTTAAACCAGTAAAATAAATCTTTTGATTAGTTGATTTCTTAGTTATCTCTAAAGGCTTTAAAGTCCACTCGTAATCAGGATCTAAACCTAATTTCGTAATAGCCCATATCAATTGATTAAATACTGAATCCCTTAAATCTTTATCTATTTGCCTGCAAACTAAAGCGTGATAATTAGGATTCTTTTCTATCAAATCAATTATTTCTAAAGATATAAAAGAACTCTTAGTAGAGCCACGTCCGCCAGGTAAAACAAACTCTCTATATTTATTAAAAGCTATATCATAATGCAGGGGAGCGAATACTGGAGCCATATCATCAATAGGTAAGCCTTTATAATTTAAGCTGCTCTTTCCCTCTTCTATAGCTATCTCTCTGTTTAACTCTATTTGTTTACGATCATTATCAATCTGCTTTGATCTAAGTTCTTCTTCCCTTAAAGCTCTATAAACAGCTTTATCTACCAAATCCTCATACTTAACTACACTGTTAGTTAAAGCTGTTGTAATACTGGATAAACCTTTTAAACTAGCGCCTCTATCTTTACTGATATCATCCTGTGCTAGAACTATATTTGTTCTTAATTCATCAATTGTTTCCCTCAAAATTTCGAGTGGAGGATATTCAGCAGATTCTTTAATAGTTTGTAAGAATCTTTCATCTTTAGTTCTATCAGTATAAAGCCCATGCTTTTTAGCTTCTTGATTACCCGGTTCAAAATTAGGATGCTTCTTAGGATTCACTTTCCGCTTTTTTGAACCCGATTTACTGAACCCATCAGTATCCTCTTTTGGTTTCTTCTTATCTGAATCTTTAGGCTTATCACATTTAATCCATTGATCCCTACGTCTCCAAGTCTTAAGAGTATTTATACTTTTGTCTAATTTGTCTGCTATTTCAGTTAGGCTTAAGCCGTCCTGCTCATATAGCTTTCGAGCTTCAAGCCTCTGAGCACTGACTTTTTTTGCCATAACTACCTCATTAATTTAATTTTAAAAAACAATAAATTTCAGCACATTAAAAGTAAATTACGAGGAGAATAGGCTTTTTCATGCGCTGAAATTTATTGTTTAATTTAGGCAATAAAAAAACCGCCTGTTATAGGCGGTAAAAACAAAATTGATCATAAAAAAAGGCATCAACTCGATGTTTATGTAAGCAATACATATAATAATCTATCTATATTATACATATTACTAACGGTCTGTTTTTAACTATATTGATCTATTTTGTACTATTTTGATCTATCTTAAGTTTTCCTAAAGCATTATTATGTAAGCATCTTGTATGAGTTTTACTATAATTCATAATGCTTTCAATCTCTTTCCAGCTAAATCCTTCAACATACCTTAAAGTTAAAATCTTAATGCCTAAGCTATTATCTATTTTTCCAATAGCATTAGTTATCTCTTTTCTGATTTTTTTAGCTGAAGCAGTCGCTTCTGTGGCTTCTTCTATTAGTTCTAAATGCTTGACAATATTATTATCGGAATTGTTGCTAAAGCCGGGACTTTTAGGCATTCCATCAAGTACTTTACAAGAAGGCTCATAAATTACATTTTGCCATTCTTCCGCCTGACGCCATAAACTCTCCGCTTGAAACATAGCCTCTCTATACCGCCAAAGCCATTTCTTTTTAGTCTCTATATCCATACTCTCTTCTAATAATTTAGTAAAGTTTTAAGCCCCCACTAAACCTTTACTAAATATCGGCCTCTTTTAGCCATTTAATATTTACAATCAACTTATCTAAATCCTGCTTAGGATTTTCCTTATATTTATATCTCATCAAATATTTTAGAATGTTATAAATACAAGCAGCCTCCCAACTAGATAAATCCTCACCAAAAAACTGATAAACTTGATTTATCACGTCTTTAACCTGAATGCCATTTCTATAGTAATAATCCTGTTTTTCAACTTTTTTAGGAGTATCATCAGGATTTACACCTGTATAACACTCGTCTTCAGTCTCATTCAATTCATCAAGACATCTACAATATCTTGCCAGATCGTATTCTTTCCAAGTCATTCTTTTAGCCCCTATTTTTGAAAGTTAACTTTCAATTTGAATATTTTTTAACAAATCTGCAAACTCATTTAAAAGCTCACATTGACTAACTGAATCTGCATTAAAGATAATTCTTTGAGGTTTTTTATTAGCTAAATCAGCAGGAATAAATTCAACCGTTATACTCTTTAAAACATCTAGATCTGCTCTAGTGAGTTCAGTTAAAACAGTTATCTTAGTTCTATCAGTTTCTTCAAGTTCTTGAATTATTTGACTAGCAGCACTTTTAAACTCATTCTTTAAAAGCTCCTGCTTAACTAAAGATTCAGAATTTTGCGGCTTCCTAAGCATAGCTTTAAATTCCTTAATTATCGTGATAATATCATTAGCGCTTTTATTAAAACGCTGATCTCTTATAATCGAATTTTTCATATTATTCCTATATTATTGAAATCTGTTGACTTTCCACATTTTTATTCTGTTCAGCCAACTCTATATTTTTAATTGCTACATCAAAATAACTCTCTTTTAGCTCTACACCTATGCCGCGCCTGCCCATTTTAACAGCGCAATAAGGGGTAGAACCTATTCCCATAAAAGGATCAAGTATTATATCATCAGGATTTGACCATAGTTTTATACCGCGTTCTATAACATCTAACTGTAAAGGGCATATATGCCTCTCATCCTCCGGATCTTTACTCCCTTTAACTGCTAGAGTATTTGTTTGATTAATATCCATCCATACCGGGCTAGCGTACCTGCGCCATACCTGATGCGAATACACTACATCATCAGGAATTGAATCCGTTCCGATATAATCAGTGAACCCATCAGGATGCGCTATAGGTTCATTATTATCTCCCGGCTTTCGCATAGTAATTAAATAATCCGCTATGCCCTGCCTGCACAAACTGGAGTCTTTAACTATCTGTTTATGCAGCAGCCCTAAAGCATGCGTACGAGTAGCAGCTATTAAAGGATCTTTCCAAATAGTAACTCTTGAGTGGTATATAAAGCCCGCTTCTTCAAATAGTTCTATTAAGTGCCCAGGAAAATCTTTTAAACCTATATTTCCATCCCTGTATTTAGTCATAGGTAAATCCATACAATGAAAACTTACGAGCCTTCCAGGTTTAATTACTCTATAAAGCTCTTTAGCTAAATATTTAAAATGTTCAGCAAATACGCCCTCATCTTTACAATTTCCCATATCTCTATCAAGATTAGAGTAAGTATAAAGAGAGGCAAAGGGAGGGGAGAAGATAGAGTAATGAATACTATCATCAGGAACCCCTTTAAGAACATCTACACAATCCCCATTATATATAGCAGTATTTTCAGTTAAATACTGATTTAGTACATCCATAAAATTCTCTCCATTTAGGTAAACACATAGCCATAGCCGGAATATATTCAGCCCTATCCTGTTCAGTTTTTTTAATATTGTCTTTTGTTATATCTTTCGTGTAAGCTATCATATGTTCTTTCATTTGTTCAGATTCCTGCTCTTTACGCTTAATATTATCTAAAACAGCGCCTTCTTTCGCTGAAATAACAATATAAGCAGTAACAGAATTATTCTGTCCGAATCTCCAGCAGCGCCTTACAGCCTGATAAAATTTTTCATAGCTATCTGAAAGTCCTACAAAAATCATCTCTGAACAATTTTGAAGGTTCATTCCAAATCCTGCAATAGATGGTTTAGTTACTAAAGCCGGTAAATTGCCGCTGACAAAATTATTAATAATCTCTATACGCTTATCCTCTTTAGTAGCTCCCTTTATCTCTTGTGATAAATCACCTAAACCTTTATTAATAAGTTCACTCTCAATATTTAAATCACACCATACAAGAACTTGTTTACCTTCGCTTATTCTTTTTTTAGCTATTTCTACAGCTTTTGCGCATCGTTCGTTAACGGATTCTCTCCTAGCCCTTCTTCTTTCAGATAAAGTAGT
>CANRHC010000078.1 GCA_947630305.1 uncultured Bacilli bacterium | reverse complement strand
TTTAATTTTACTTGCAATCTCTTCTTGAGTATTATATATTAAATTCATTAAATGACCACACTGCTTTCTATTTTGGTATAAATTTATTTTAGCAGGAAAAGGTCATTTAATCAATTTTGAGAGATAAAAGAGATAACTATGTAAAGTTATCCTTTTTCATTGAAATGAAAAACTGTCCACGTATAAGTTGCTGCTTCTTAAAAAACTATTTTAATGGTTAAAGTTTTTTAATTCATTACTATAGTTTTTTTCTTTTAATTTAATTCTTTTTGAAGAAATTGGTAGTTAAATGTCTATTTTTTTATGATACAATAATGACGGTGAAGTTATGCAAAAGATATATATTACTAATGAACAAAATAAGCTTTTTTTATTAAATAAATTAAGAAGTAACAATGATTTATCTTCTTTAGTTATGAGTGTCAATGAACTTAAAAAAAATTTATATTTTGATTATAATGAAGAAACTTTATTTTATATTGTAAATCATTATCATACTACTAAAGAAATAGCTAAGATATATATTGAATCTTTATATTATTTAAATGATAGTTTATTGAATGATAAATTAATATTTTTAAATAATTTGAAAGAAGAATTAATAGCTAATAATATATTACTTTTTAAACCTTTATTTAAAGAATATTTAAAAAAATATGAATTATGTTTTTATCATATAACAATGAATAGTCTTGCTATAAAATTATTTAAAGAAACTTCTACAATAACAAAAGTTTTAGAAGAAAAATTAATTAGTGAACCACAAGAAATAAAGTATTTTAAAGCTTTAGATATAAATGATGAAGTAAGCATTATTTGTGGTTCAATAGCTTCATTAATAAAAAAGGGTATACCTTATCAAAAAATATATGTAACTAATTTAAATGAAGAATATCGTAAAATGTTTTTAACTTATGGTAAGATTTTTAATTTAAACTTTTCTTTTAATAATGTTTTAAATATTTATTCAACAAATATAGTAAAATATTTTTTAAAACATTTAAAAGAAGATTGGTTAAAAGTTTTTCAAAATTTAAAAAAAATGGTTAAATCTCCTTTAGAAGAACAAGTTTATAATTCTTTAATTAATTTTGCAAATAAATATCTTTTATTAGATAAAAATGAAAGATTTTATGATTTTATTAGAGAATCAATTAAAAATCTTTCTATAAAAGGATTAATACCTAAAGATTGTATTAAAGAATTTAATTTTTTTAATAGTGAAGTAGAACAAGATTCTTATATATTTTTAGTAAATGCTAGTTCTTCAACATTTCCAAGTTTAATTAAAAATTATGAGTATTTAACTGATAAAGATCGTGATGATTTAAATTTATTAAGTATTTTAGAAGAAAATAAAATAATTAATAATGATACTTTAATTAAATTAAATTATTATTCTAATTTATTGATTTCTTATCATGCTTTAGAAAATGGTGATTATTATCCTTCCCCAATTTTAAATGAATGTATTTTAAAAGAAATTCAAATTTTACCTAATTATGAAAATTCTAATTTATTTAATAAACTTATTTATGCTTCTAATATGGACTTATATTATGAATATGGTATTTGGGATAATTCTTTAAATGATTTATATAAAACTTATCATGATTGTAATTATCATACTTTTAATCATCAATATCAAAAATTTAATATTTCTAATCCTATTAATACTTTATCGTATTCAAGTTTAGATATTTTTAATCGTTGTCCTTTTCGTTTTTATTTATCTTATATTTTAAAATTAAAAAAAAGTGAACCAACTTTTTTTCAAAACATTGGCACTTTTTATCATCATCTTTTAGAACAATTTTATACTCCTGATTTTAATTTTAATAAATTAGTTTTAGAAGAACAAATTAATTTTAAAAATAATAAAAAAGAAGAATATTTTTTTAAAAAACTTACTAGTAATCTAGCAATAGTTTTAGATGAAATTAAAAGACAAGAATCATATTCTAGTTTAAAAAATGTTTTATGTGAAGTTAAAATAGAAGTTCCTTTAAATTATAATATTACTTTTAAAGGATTTATTGATAAATTTTATTATGATGAAAATAAAATTGTTGTGATAGATTATAAAACTGGTAATCCTCATATTGATTTTAGCTTAATTAATTATGGCATTGGAATGCAATTACCTATATATGCTTATTTACTTAGTAAATCACAATTTAAAGATTATGAATTAGTTGGTTTTTATTTACAAAAAGTAATTCCTTCTTTAATTGTTAGAGATTTTAAACATCAAAAACAAGAATTATTAGCTAAAGAATTTTATTTAGAAGGATATTCTACAAGTAATATAGATTCTTTAGTTAAATTTGATTCTAGTTATCAAGATAGTAAAGTGATTAAAGGTTTAAAAACTTCTTCTAAAGGATTTTATTATTATTCAAAAGTTTTAAATGATAATAATATAAAGGATATGATTTTATTTACGGAAAAAATAATTAATGATTCAGTTTTAGAAATTGTTAAAGGTAATTTTACTATTGCCCCTAAAAATATTGGTAATAAAAATGTGGGTTGTGAATTTTGTCCTTATGAAGCTATTTGTAATTATGATGGGAAAGATATTGTTTATAAAGAAGTTATAAAACCGAAATTTATGGGAGGTGAAGAAGATGAATTGGTCAAAGATGCAGTTGCAAGCCATTAGAGAAAGTGGCAAGAATATTTTAGTAAGTGCTGGTGCTGGTTCTGGAAAAACGAGTGTTTTAACAGCAAGAGTAATTAATTTATTAGAAAATAATATTCATATAAATGAATTATTGATTTTAACTTTTACAAATGCTGCCGCTCAAGAAATGAAACAGAGAATTAGAAATAAAATTAAAGAAAATCCTTCTTTAAAAGATGAAATAGCTAAATTAGATGAAGCTTTTATTTGTACCTTTGATTCTTTTGCTTTATTTTTAGTAAAAAAATATCATTTTTTGTTAAATTTACCAAGTAATCCTAAAATTACTGATGATACCTTAATTTCTATTTTGCAAAAAAAATGTATGAGAGAAGTATTTGATTCTTATTATGAAAAAGAAGATGAAAAATTTTTTCATTTAATTGATACTTTTTGTGTTAAAGATGATGAAGATTTATTAAATGAATTTTTAAATATTGCTAAAAAAATTGAATTAAAAATAGATGGAGATAAATATTTAAAAAATTATATGAATAATTATTATACAAAATCTTTTTTTGATTATTTATTTACCGAATATGAACAAATAGTTTTAACTAAATTAGAAGAAATTAAAAGTATTATTAGTGAAATAGAATATATTGATAAAGATTATTTTGATAAAGTAAATGAATCTTTATTTAATTTACTTAATGCCAGTTCATATGAAGAAATATATTTATTAAAAAGTGTAAACCCACCTAGATTAACTAAAAATGCATCTATTGAATTAAAAAATATTAAAGAACATTTAAGTATAGCTTTAGAAGAATTAAAAGATTTATTAAGATTTGGATCTAAGGAAGTTTTAAAAAAAGATTATTTTGGGACAAAAGATTTTACTAATACTTTAATTAATATTTTACATGATTATTTTATTAAATATGAAGCAAAGAAAAAAGAACTTGGTTATTTTGATTTTACAACTATTTTTAAAGAAGCTTATTATTTAGTAAAAAATAATTCTAATATTTTACAAGAATTAAAAAGGGAATTTAAAGAAATAATGATCGATGAATATCAAGATACTAATGATTTACAAGAAGCTTTTATTAATATTTTAGCAAATAATAATGTTTATATGGTTGGTGATGTAAAACAAAGTATCTATCGCTTTCGAAATGCTAATCCTTCATTATTTAAAGAAAAATATAATAGTTATAAAAGGAATATTAAAGGCTTAAAAATTGATTTAGTTGATAATTATCGTTCAAGAAAAGAAGTTTTAAATAATATTAATTTATTATTTAATCCTTTAATGGATGATATGTTTGGTAAAGCAAACTATCAAGAAGAACATCAAATGGTTTTTGGTAATAATATGTATGAACAATTAAAAGATAATTTAGATTATAATATGGAAATTATTAATTATGAGCCAACTAAAGAATTTAAAAATGAAGAAATTGAAGCTTTTTATATTGCTAATGATATAAAAAATAGAATTTTAAATAAAGAAAAGATTGTTGATAATAAAGTTTTAAGAGAAGTTAAATATGATGATTTTTGTATTTTAATGGATCGTGGTAGTAATTTTTTACTATATCAAAAAATCTTTAATTTTTTAGGAATACCTATTCATGCTTATTATGATGAACAAATTAAAAGTAATATTCATTTTCAAACTTTAAAAAGTATTTTTATTTTAATTAATAAAATGGTTCATAAAGAATATGATGACGATTTTAAATTTGCCTATGTAACTTTAGCAAGAGGTTTTTTATATAATCAATCTGATGAAGAAATTTATAACACAATCATAAATAAAAAATGGGATAATTTAATTACAAACGAATTTAAAACAATTTTAAAAGGAATTGATGGCAAATCTTTAAACATGATTTTTGAAGAAGTTTTAATTATAACTAATTATTATGAAAAGTTAATAACGATAGGTAATATATCACAAGGAATGTTTTTAATTGATTATTTTAAAAATTTTGTTAATGAATGTTCATTATTTGGTTATACTTATGAAGATTTTGTTAATTATTTAAATGATTTAGAAGGTTATAAATTAGATTTAAAATATCGAGCTAAGAAAAAAAGTGATAATTGTGTAAAATTAATGACTATTCATGCTTCTAAAGGATTAGAGTTTCCTATTTGTTATTATAGTGGATTATATAAAAAGTTTAATATTGCGGATATTAAAGAACATTTTTTATATTCAATAAAATATGGTTTAGTCTGTTCAATTGAATCTGAAGGAATATATCCAACATTTGTAAAAGAATTAGTTAAAAATGAATTTTATAATGAAGAAATTTCAGAAAAAATAAGATTATTTTATGTAGCTTTAACAAGAGCTAAAGAAAAAATGCTTTTTATTCTTCCTAAAAATAGTAAAATGAATTTAGTAAATACTAAAAGTATTATTCCAAATTTTCAAAGAATAAAGGCTCGTTCTTTTGCTGATTTTCTATATTTATTAAATAATTATTATAAACCTTATCAAAAACAAATATCCCTTCCTAATATTTCTAAAGATTATTTAATTCCTCAAATTAAAGATTTTAAAGAGGTTTTAGGAAATAAGATTGTAGTTAAAGAATTAGCTAAAGATATTATATTAGAAGAACAAAAAACATTTTCGAAAAAAACTAATGAACTTTATACTAAAAAAGAAATTGAAAATATGCAATTTGGAACAATTTTTCATGAAACTTTACAATATATTGATTTTAAAGAACCTAAGTTAGATTTAATAGATAATGATTATATGAAAAATAAAATTGAAGCCTTTTTAAATAATAAATTGATTAAAGAAAATATTAATGGAGATATTTATCATGAGTATGAATTTATTAGTGAAGAAGATGATAAATTATTGCATGGAATAATAGATTTATTGATTGTAAAAGATGATGAAATATTAATTATTGATTATAAGTTAAAAAATATTTCTAGTCCTGAATATTTAAAACAGTTAAAAGGTTATAAAGATTATGTTTTAAAAACTTTTAAATTACCAGTTAAAACTTATTTATATTCGGTTATTGAGGAAAAGTTTGTTATCATAAATGTTTAAGAAACCGATGGATTTTATGAGTGAAGAATTACAGTTAAAAATAAAATGGTTTTAAGTGGAATTGGGGTATTAGCCTTGTTATATGTTTCCTTAAGTAAGATAAATAAAACGCCTTTTTAAACAAGATATGGTTAAATATTATGTTCCAGCTATTGAAATGATTAATGAAAATCATGAAAAAAGTATTCCAGTTTTAGAACCAAGAAAACAAACTGAATATGATAAAAGAGATATTGAATTATTAATTCAGTATAATACTGGTTGGGAAAAACAAAATAATGGTTTTTATGAACAAAAACAAATAGTTTATGCTTATCAAAATATTAAGGAAGAAGATATTATCGATATAATTAATAATTTAGAAAGTTTAGAAGAATATTTAACGAAAAAAGCTGAGTTTTCTTTTTATGCGAAAGATGTTGATTTAAAAAATAATTATCCTAAATATAATATCGAATTAATAAATGAAGGAAAATCAATTTATCAATATAAATTAGAAAGTAAAAAAGATGCTTTAATTGATACTTCAATATTTTTAACCTTTTTATGTTAAACTTTAGGATGTTTAAAGGGTGTTAATAAATGTATTGATGAGCGAATTAAAGATTTAGAAATGAAAGATAAAATAGTTAGAAAATTAATGAGATAAAGCAAAAATGATTGCTTTTTCTTTTATGATAATATAAAATACTTTTAGTTTGAGGGGATTAGTATGAATAATGATGTAGAAAGTATAATTAATCAATTAGTTTTGGAAAAAGATTTTGAAGAAGGTTTAGAATATGATGAAGATGCCATTACAATGGATAAACCTTATGATGATCAAAATGGAAAAAATTTTATTTTTCATCTTGATGATTATTTAGAAGAATATTTAGTACATATTAGTAAACGGGGTAATAGATTTAGAATTTATTGTGATTGCCGAGAATTTAGAATTCATAAATCTTGTAAACATATTGCCGCGTGTTTAATTTGTTATAGTAATGAAATATTTGGAATTAACTTTAATAATAAAAGTAGTATTGAAGAAAAAAGTAAAATGTTTTTGAATAATTTAAAAGAAAATTATCATCCAAAAACAACTGGTGTTAAGAAAAAAGTTGAATTAAAAGTTGGTTTAAATATTGAATTTTATCCTAAAAGATATGGTTTTACTAGTAATATTGCTTATACTAGATTAAAAATTAGAATAGGTGATAATAAATTATATGTTTTAAATAAAAAGTTTTGGGATTTTATTGATTGTTATCATAATGAACAACCTTATTATTTTGGAAAAGATTTTAATTATGATCCTAATAAATATTATTTTACTAAAGAACAAGAAGATATTATTGCTTATTTAGAAAGTAATTTTAGTCGTTATGGGTATAATGATTTTAAAATAGAAGGACAAATTTTAAAACAATATTTAAAGAATAACCAAGATGATTTATATATTGATAATTTAGATAAAGCTATAAAAATTGAAGAAGGATTATTTTTTGATTCACTATTAACAAAAGAAGAAAATTTTTATAGATTAAATTTACAATGTGATTTTGATGAAGTATATTCTTTTACTAATGATAACGAATATATTTGGTATAATAGACATATTTATCATTTAAATTATAAAGAAAGACTTTTATTAGAACAATTAGAAAAAAATAATTTAAATGAATTATTATTTAATGAAAAACAATTTTTAGATTTTAAAAATTATTTTTTACCATACTTAAAAAAACAAATAACAATTGATGAGTCTGTA
>CANRHC010000077.1 GCA_947630305.1 uncultured Bacilli bacterium | reverse complement strand
CAAAATGTAAAGTAAATTTCTATTTTAATTTGCACATTTTTAACATTTTCTTATTACTTTAATTTTTTAATTTATAACAGTTTTCCTTTACATTTTTTATAAAATCTTATAGTTTTTAGCTACCAATTTTTACTTTAATTTCTTCACACATTTTATAAAATGAAAGAGCTGTTTTAGATGCATCATATAAAGCTCGATGATGTTCTTTTTCATTCCATAAAACTTCTAAATTATTAGTTAAATTACTTAATTTATGATTTTCCCATTCTGGATGTAAAATTCTTGCCATTAACATTGTATCAATTACTTCATTATTAAACATTTTTAAATGATATTTATAACACGCAACTTTGATAAAAGAAACATCAAATCGAGCATTATGAGCAACAACAGGTAAATCATTAGTCCAATTTAAAAAACATTTTACAATTTCATCAGCCTTAGGTTTTCCTTTTACCATCTCATTAGTAATATTAGTTATTTCCGTTATTTTTAGAGGAATAGGTATTTCTGGATCAATTAATTCATTAAAATTATCAATAATTTTACCTTCACATATTTTAACAGCACCAATTTCAATTAAACAATCATTTTTAGGACTTAAACCAGTTGTTTCAACATCAAAAACAACAAAAGTGTCTTTTAATAAATTAAATTTAGTTGCTAATTTTTGAATATCCATACTCCTCACCTAAAAAAATTATATTATTCTTTTATTTTTTAGTCAAACAAATCAATATAAAAATTTTTCATATTCATCAAGAACTTTCATTATTTCTTCTTCATTTTGACATGCACAAATTTTTTGTTTAATTTCTTTATTATTTGGCATTCCTTTTAAATAAAATAAAATATTAGACCGAATTTCTAACAAAGCCGTTTTTAAAGATTTATCATTTTTTAATAAATTAAAATGATATTTCATCATTAAAATTTTTTCTTGATAAGTAGGCGGTGGTAAAATTTCTTGATTATCAATATAGGCAATGCATTCTTTAATCAACCAAGGATTACCTAAAACTCCTCTTCCAATCATGATAGCATCACAACCAGTTTCATCTAACATTTGTCTAGCTAATTTTGGACTTGTTATATCACCATTCCCAATAACGGGAATATTAACAGATTCTTTAACATCTTTAATAATTTGCCAATTAGCTTTACCACTGTAACCTTGACTTCTAGTTCTTGCATGAATACATATTGCACTTGCTCCAGCTTCTTCAATTTTTTTAGCAACTAAAACGGCATTTATTGAATTTTCATCCCAACCACTTCTTATTTTAACTGTTACAGGAACAGAAACCGAATTAACTACACTTTTAACAATATTATATATTTTATCTGGATTTTTTAATAGGGCACTTCCTGCTTGAGCTTTAATTGCAACTTTAGGAACTGGACAACCCATATTAATGTCAATAATATCTGGATGCATTACATTTTCCACAATTTTAGCTGCCTTTACAAAAGATTCAACATCACTACCAAATATTTGTTGGGCAATAGGTCTTTCTTCATCAGTCATTTTTAAAAGTTTTAATGTTTTTTCATTTTGATATACTAAAGCTTTATCACTAACCATTTCAGCATAAATTAAACCAGCACCCATCTTTTTAATAATCTTCCTAAAACTAGTGTTAGAATAACCAGCCATAGGAGCTAAAACAACTTGATTTTTAATTGTAATATTTCCAATTTTCCATTCCATAAAATTAATACCTAATTTCTACTTCATCACCATTAGAAAGTAAAAAAGCATTAGCTTCATCACGATCAATATGCAAATCCATTACTCCATTTTCTTTAATTTTAACAAATGCCTTAATAATACCAGATCTTCTACCATTAATTACCACATCAATTACTTGATTATCAACTAAGTTTAATTCTTTAGCTTCAGAAGGATTTAAATGTAAATGAGCCTGTGCAAGAATACAACAACTATTAAGTAATACTTCCTTACCATTAGCACATACAATAACACTTTCACTATTACTTAAATCACCACTTTTTCTAACTGGTGGATTTAATCCTAATAAATAAGCATCACTATAAGATAATTCAACTTGATTATAAGAACGGCAAGGTCCCATAACTCTAACATGAAAAATCTCACCTTTAAAAGTTTTTAAACTAACATAATCAGTAGACGCAAACTCATTATTTTGACTTATTGAAAAATCCTTAACCATTTCTTTATTGAATAACTTTTCATAAACTTCTTTAGTTAAATGAACATGTCTATTACTAATACTTACTTTAATTTTCAACAAAATCACCCTATTTCTAATTATTTAATTTCACAAGATCCTAAATTATATAAACCAAATAGATTAAAAATTAATTCTAGAAGATAAGGTAAAAATAACACTAAAACCATAATAACTATTCTTCTTACCAATCTTTTATTAGCTTTTTTTAAAGCATCCGGATCACCAAGTGATTTCAAATAATCAATTAAAGTTAAAACTATTGTTAATACTGGCGCAGATATTTTTATTATCGAAAAAATTCCATCTAATAATTTTTTTATCTCTTTTTCAGAACCGTCTGGATTTAAAAATATTGTCTCGCAAGTAAAATTATCGGAACTTAAAACTGGCGGATAAGAACTATAACTATCTACTGTTGAACCTCCTGTAAATTGATTGTTATCGTTATCTTCATTAGTTGTTTCCCCTTCAAATCTTATAACATGTTCATAATAATTAGGAAAATAATTAGTTACAAATATTTCATTTCCTTGACTGTCACCAGGAATACCATCTGTATCACCGGCAGCTTGAACAATTTTTCCATCACCAATATATTGAACAACATGAGTAACACCATTAATTCTAGTAACCCTTATAACAATATCGCCTTTTTCTAATCCTTCACCAGTATTTAAATCAACACTATCTGTCACTTCAACAAAGCCTTTTTTTAAGAAAACTTTATACATACTTTCTGTTCCCACACAAGGAACATTTAAACCAGCCGCTTTCCAACCAGCAATAACTAAACCTACACAGCTATATTGATTTGCTTGTCCACAACTAGATCGATCATATCCATAGACTGGATTTTTGCTTACTTCTATCATCCAATTTATTGCAGTATCAATAGTTTCTTCTCTACTTGCAGCTTGAGGAAAAATAAAAGGAAAAAAAGCAAAAGACAAAATAATAATTAAAGCAATTTTTTTACGCATTTATTTTCACCTCTTTCTTAAATATTATTATACTATAAATTTAAATAATTTAAAAATAATTTAATTTATAAAATGACCTAATATTCCATAAGATACAATAAGCATAATAATACCAGCTAAAATTACACCACTAATAGCTGCTAATAAAGACTTTTTCTTATCTAAATTTAATAAAGATGCGATTAAACACCCAGTCCAAGCACCAGTTCCAGGTAAAGGTATACCAACAAATAAAAATAAACCAATATATTTTAAATTTTCAATTTGTTCTTTTTTATTTTTAGCTTTATTTTCTAATTTCAAAACTAAACTACCTAAACCTTTATGTTTTTTTAAACGATCAAATAATGGTGTAATAAACCATAAAATAAAAGGAATAGGTACAATATTACCTAAAAGACATACTCCAAAACTTTGCCACATAGGTAAATTAAGTATAGAAGCTGCAATTAAACCACCTCTAAGTTCTAAAATAGGTAAAATTGAAACTATAAAAATTATTAAATACTTGCCTAGTATAGTTCCAGCCCACGCCCCAAAAATATTAACCATAAATTTTGCTATTTTCTCAGTCATTTAGAAACCTCCAACCGAAAAACATTTTATCAAATTATAAAATAAAAGAAAAGAAGATTGACATAAAAATTATCTTCTTTTCGTAAAGTGTGAGTTTGAGTTTATATGTTATTTTTATTTTTTTTTATAATCTAAACAAATCACTTCCTTTCTATGTATTCATCATACTAAACTATTATGAAATTTTTGTGAAAAAAAAGTGAATTAGACAATATTAATGTAAAAATAAAAATCTGAACCTTTATTTATTTTAGAATTAACTCCATATTCAAATTGATGTTTCTCTAAAATAGATTTAACAATTGATAACCCAAGACCAGTCCCAACAACATTTCTTTGATGATTTTTATCATTTTTATAATATTTATCCCAAATTAATGGTAATTGTTCTTTACTAATTCCTTTACCTGTATCAATTATTTCAAATAAATATCTTTTATCTTTAATTTTTAAACTAACTTTAACTACTTTATCTTTTCCAGTATGATTAATAGCATTATTAATTAAATTATAAATTACTTGATTTAATTTATTTTTATCAGCTTCTATAATAGCTTTATCAGGCAAATCTAAAACAAAACAATAATTTTCAGTTTCTTTAATTATTTCATATCTTTTAATAATTTCTTTAACTTCTTTAACTAAATCATATTTTTCATAATTTAATTCTTTAACATTTGCTTCTAATTTAGATAACTCTAAAATATCATTAACTAAAATATTTAAGCGATCTGTTTCATTCATTATAATATTACAATTATTAATTCTTTTTTCATCATCATTATATGTTATATCCCGGACCATTTCAGCATAAGCTTTAATCATTGTTAAAGGTGTTTTTAAATCATGGGAAACATTAGCCATTAAATCTCTTCTTAATTCATCAGTTTTTAAAAGCTCATTTTGACTATTTTTTAAAACATTTGCTAAATCATCAATTTCAATAACTCCAGAATTTTCATATGTCTGTTCATAGTTTTCTTTACCAAGATTTTTAGCTTTTTTAGTTATATCTAAAATAGGATTAGTTAATTTTTTAGATAAAAAGTAAGCAATTATACATGCTATTATAATAGCTAAAATAGCTAGAATAAATAATTGATCTTGTAATACTTTAGTCGCTCCACTTAAATCTTTTAAAGGGCTATATAAAAATATACTTCCTAAATTTGTTTTTATCCCATATAAATAAGCATAAGCCTGATATTGAATATTTTTAATTCGATAAGTTTGAGTTATATCACGTGATTTTAAAAATTCAGATTGCAATTTAATAATACCATTATTATTAGAACTAAGTTCACAACCAACCATTAAAGTATTATAACTAGAAACACTGCCATTATTCCATCTTACTTCCATACAAACTTCATTTTTATAAGCTAAATTTTCTAATTCTTCATTTAAAGATCCTTCTTTAATTTCTAAAATTTTTTTAGCTATTGAATCCATATTTTTAATTTGATATTTTTCATATGAATAATGATAGTAACAAACAGTTGTTAACCAAAATATTAATATTATAACAATACTAAAAAAGATTAACCATAATAATGTAAAACTTTTAATACTAATTCTCTTTTTTAAATTCAAATTTATAACCTACTTTCCTAATAGTTTTAATATATTTGCCATATAAACCTAAATGTTGTCTTAAGGTTTTTACATGAGTATCGATAGTTCGATCATCACCATAAAAATCATAACCCCATACATTATTTAATAATTGTTCTCTTGTTAAAGCTATATTTTGATTCGTTACAAAATATTTAAGCAAATCATATTCTTTAGGAGTAAGCATAATTAATTCATTTTTAATTTTTACTTCATGAGCAACATCATCTATTAATAAATCATCAAAAACATAAAGACTTTTATTTATTTCATTTCTTTTACTAATAGCTTTGATACGAGCTACTACCTCTTTAGGACTAAATGGTTTAGTAACATAATCATCAACACCAATTTCAAATCCCAATAATTTATCAAATTCTTCATTACGCGCTGATAAAAGCAATACAGGAACATTTTTAATTTTTTTAAGTTCTTTAATTGCTTGATAACCATCCATTTTAGGCATCATAATATCCATAATAACAAAATCTATATCATTTTTTTTAAATACTTCAATAGCTTCTAAACCATTTTCAGCCTCATAAATTTGATATTTTTCCAAAATTAAATATTCTTTTAAAACTTGTCTAATTAATTCTTCATCATCTACAATTAAAATTTTCATACTAATCCCTCATCATCATATTATAACAAAAATGTGATAAATATATGAACTTTTAAATTATTCTTTTCGAAATAGAAAATACTTTATCAATTAAGTCATAATATTCTTTTTTACTTAAATTTTTATTTTTATAATATTTAGATAAACAATAACAATATTTTTCATATATTTCTTCATTTAAATATTTTTTTAATGTAGATATATCAAATTTTTTTTCATAACATAAATTAATATAAAAAGTTCGTTTTTGTTCACTAAAAATTGATAAAATAATTTTAGTAATATCCCAATTTAATTCATTTAATTTTTTGGGTAATCCATTTGGATAAAGTAAAAATAACTTACTAATATATTGTAAATTATCTAAAGTATAAAATTCACTATACTTTTTTTGTAAAAAAACTGATAATTCTTTTAATAAATCTTCTTCAACATTTTGCCAAAAAATTTCTTTATCATACCAATTTTTAAACTTAGGAATTTTCTTTAAAAGCAAATGATTTTTGATAAAAATCTCAATATCCTCAATAATATTTTCATTCAAAAACTTTCCTCCTTTCTAAACATATATTCCTTATCAAATATTCATTTCCTTTTTTATAAAAAAAAGAAGATTATCCATCTTCTAAAATCACATTATGATATATATTAGTAACATCATCTATTTCATCTAACATATGATATAATTTTCGAAAAGTTTCTAATTCTTCATCGCTTAATTTCACTTTATCTTTGGCATACATTCCTTCTTCATCTAATTCATAAGTTATATTACTATCTATTTTTTCTAATACATCTTTTACTTTATTATGAAGTGATGGATTAACAGTAATTATTATTTCATCATCAATACTTTCAAAATCAATTAGTTCAATTTGATTTTCTAATAAAGTATTAAATATTTGTTCTTCATCATAACCTTTAATACTAATAATTGCAAGATAATCATAATTATAAGAAACAGAATTAGTAACTCCTAAACTTTTGTGAACTTTATTAAAAGCTGCTCTTACCATTCCAACTGTACGATTAACATTATCAGTTAAAGTTCTAATTATTAAAGTAGAAGCTCCAGGGCCAAAACCTTCATAAGTAACTACTTCATAATCTTCACCTCCAGAATTTTTAGCTTTATCAATTGCTCTTTTTATAATATCTGATGGAACTTGTTCTTTTTTTGCTTTATCAACCATTCTTTTTAAAGCAATATTACTTTCTATTTCAGGAGTACCTTTCTTAGCCGCTAAATAAATTTCTTTGGCATAATTAGAATATAATTTAGCCTTTACAGCTCCATTTTTTTGAATACTTGCTTTTCTAACTTCATAAGCTCGACCAAATAATTGCAAATTTAATTTCATAATATTTGCTCCTTTCTTAATAAACTTCTACTAGTTATTGTAACAAATTTACCATAAAAAGTCTTTAATAAAATTATTATTGGGTGTAAATTTTTTTCGCAGGTAAAATAGTAGTTATTGGCTTAAATAGTCAACTACTATTTTTTCTATTTCACC
>CANRHC010000076.1 GCA_947630305.1 uncultured Bacilli bacterium | reverse complement strand
ATTATGGGTATTGGTGAACCTTTAGATAATTATGATAATATTATTAAATTTATTAAAATTATTAATCATCCTAAAGGTATTGGTATTGGAGCTCGTCATATTACATTATCTACTTGTGGTCTTATTCCTAAAATTAAAGAATTAAGTAAATTAGATATTCAAATTAATTTAGCTTTAAGTCTTCATGCTCCAACTGATGATTTACGTAGTATGTTAATGCCTGTCAATAAAGTGTATAGTATTACACCTTTAATTAACACTTTAAAAGAATATATTGCACTTACTAATAGACGAGTAACTATAGAATATGTTATGCTTAGTATGGTAAATGATACCCAAGAATGTGCTAGATGTTTAGCTCATCTTTTAAAAGGAATGAATGTTTATGTTAATTTAATTCCTTATAATGAAACTAGTCATCTTGAATTTAAAAAAAGTAGTAAAATTCGTGTTTTAAAATTTTATGATATTTTAAAAAAAGAGGGTCTTAATGTGACAATTAGAAAAGAATTTGGAAGTAAAATAAGTGCAGCTTGTGGTCAGTTGCGTAGTAAAGAGGTGTAATGATGAAATCATTTTATTTAACAGATGTTGGGAAAGTCCGTAGTCATAATGAAGATTCAGTAACAATTATTAAAAATAATAATGATGAATATTTACTTATTGTTGCTGATGGAATGGGTGGTCACAGGGCTGGTGAGATTGCTTCAAGTCTTGCTGTTACTCATTTAGGAACTCGTTTTAAAAATATGAGTAGTGTTGGTTCTAAAATGGATGCTGCTAATTGGCTTAATGACAATGTTAATGAAATTAATTTAGCTATTTTAGATTATGCTAAAACTCATGTTGATTCTAAAGGACTTGGAACTACTTTAGTTTTAGCACTTGTTACTAAAGATTATTTATTATTTGGAAATATTGGTGATTCTTCTGGTTTTGTTATAAAAAATGGCAAATTACATAAAATGACTAAAGATCATACTCTAGTAAATCTTTTAGTAGAAGCTGGTAATTTAACCGAAGAAGAAGCTAAAAATCATCCTAAGAAAAATGTTTTAATGAAAGCCTTAGGCGCTAGTGATACTTGTGAATTGGATTTAATTGACGTTGACACAGAAGTTGATGGTATTTTGCTTTGTAGTGATGGATTAACTAATATGTTAACTGTTGAACAAATTGAAAAAGTTTTAAATGAAGAAGATTTAAATTTAGAACAAATGGTTTTAAAGTTAATTAAAAAATGTAATATTAGAGGTGGTACTGATAACATCTCAATTGCAATTTTAGATATGAAAAGTGGGTGGGACTTATGATAATGAAAGGTCAAAAAATATCTGACCGCTATCAAATTATGAAATCAATAGGTGAAGGTGGAATGGCTAATGTTTATCTTGCCTATGATACTATTTTAGATCGTGATGTAGCTGTTAAAATATTACGTGGTGATTTATCTGGTGATGAAAAATTTGTTAGACGTTTTCAAAGAGAGGCCTTATCAGCTAGTAGTTTAACACATCCTAACATTGTAGAAGTCTATGATGTTGGTGAGGATCATGGAATGTATTATATTGTTATGGAATACATTGAAGGTAGACATTTAAAAGAGTTAATTAAAAAAAGAGGAAAATTAACTATCAGTGAAGTTATTGATATTATGCTTCAAATAACCGATGGTATGAGTGTTGCTCATGATTCTTATATTATTCATCGTGATATTAAACCTCAAAATATTATGATTTTAGAAAATGGTTTAGTTAAAATAACCGATTTTGGTATTTCTATGGCGATGAATGCCACTCAACTTACTCAAACAAATTCAGTAATGGGTAGTGTTCATTATCTACCACCAGAACAAGCTAGTGGTAAAGGATCTACCTTACAAAGTGACATTTATTCAATGGGTATTGTAATGTATGAATTATTAGCTGGAAAACTCCCATATAAAGGAGACAATGCTGTTGAAATTGCTTTAAAACATTTAAAAGAACCTTTACCTTCTATTAAAGATGAAGTACCAAATATCCCTCAAAGTATTGAAAATATTATTATTAAAGCTACTGCTAAAAATCCTAAAAATCGTTATGCTGATGCTAGAGAAATGCATAATGATTTAATGACTTGTTTAGATGAATCAAGAGCTTCTGAACCTAAAATTGAACTTCCTTATCCTGAAAATGTTGATGAAGTTAAAATTACCAAAGTTTTAAAAAATGCTAAAGTAGAAGAAAAGAAAAAAGAAAGTGAAGATGAAATTATTTCTAGACAAATTACTCAAAATGATTTAAAAAAAGAAAATAAGACTTTAATAATCTTAGCTTCGATATTTACTTTCTTAATTGTTGCGATTACAACTATTGTTCTTTTAGTGCCAGCTTTAACTACAAATAAAGAAATATTAATTCCAGATGTTACTAATCAAACGGTAGAAGAAGCAATTAAAATCTTACAAGATGCCGGTTTTAACGTTGCAACTGAACAACAACAAGCATCTTCTGATGAAATTAGCTTTGGTAAAATTGTTAAAACTAGTCCTTTAGCAGGTACGAAAAGAACTAAAGGTACACAAGTTACTTTATTTGTTAGCGAAGGTGATGCTAAATTAACTTTAGAAAACTATGTTGGTCAAAATTATTTAGAAATTAAAGGTAAATTAGAAACCCTTGGTGTTCAAGTTGTTATTGAAAAAAAGGATGCTAAAGGTAATGCTGAAGAAAACATTATAATTGAACAAAATCCAGGAGAAGGGCAAAAAGTTAGTAAAGGTGATTATGTAACATTATATATTCCTGAAGTAGATAAATATCCTGATTTTACAAATGGAAGTTATACTTATGATGATGTTGTATCTTTCTTAGAAAAATATAATGTAACTGTAAATAAAGTTGAAGAAGAAACTTCTAGTAAAAATCCAGGTATTGTCTTAAAACAAAGTCGATCTAAAGGTACTAGAATAGTTAGTGGAACATCTATTACAATTACAGTTGCTAAAAAACCTTCAAAAGTTAATAATAATGATAATGATAAAAATGATGATAAAGAAGACAGTAATTTAGATTAAGGTATAATATGGTTGGAAAAATTATTAAAAATATTAGTAATACATATACAGTTTTATTTAAAAATGAACAAATAGATTGTATTCCAAGAGGCATTTTTAGAAAAAATAAAATTACTCCTTTAGTTGGTGATTTAGTTGAATTTAATTATGAAAAAAAAGTAATTGATAAAATATTACCTAGAAATAATGAACTTTCAAGACCTAGTGTGGCTAATGTCGATTATAGTATAATTGTTACTAGTTTAAAAAAACCAGATTTATCTTTATTATTATTAGATAAACAAATAACTTATAGTTTAATTAATAATATTAAACCAATAATTTGTTTTACTAAATTAGATTTATTAAATAAAGAAGAAGAAATTTTATTTAAAAATATAAGAAATTATTATGATAAAATTGGAATAATTACTTTTGACAATAAAAATTTAAAAAAATTATTAGCTTTTTTAGAAGGAAAAATAGTTGTTTTAACTGGTCAATCTGGAGCTGGTAAAACAACAATTTTAAATAAAATTGAACCAAGTTTAAATTTAAAAACCAGTGAAATTAGTTTATCATTAAATCGTGGTAAACATACGACAAGACATACTCAATTATATAATATTAATAATGTTTGGTTTTGCGATACTCCTGGTTTTTCATCATTAAATTTAAATTCTTATTCTAAAGAAGAAATTAAAAATAGTTTTTTAGAATTTGATAATTATCAATGTAAATTTAAGGATTGTTTTCATTATAAAGAAATTGATTGTAATATTAAAAATAATAATGATATATTACAATCTAGATATGATAGTTATATAAGTTTTTTAAAGGAGGCAAAGAAATGAAAATTTCCGTATCTTTTTTAAAATATCAAAATTCCAAAGCAGAAACAATTAATAAAATATTAGATACAAGTGCCGATTATATTCATGTTGATATTATGGATGGCCTTTTTGTTTCAGAAAAAAATGATGATTTAGATGAATTTATTGTTTTATTAAAAAATGTTAGTAAACCCTTAGATATTCATTTAATGGTTTTAAATCCTAAAAAATATATTGATAAATTACAAATATTAAAACCAGAATTTATTACAATTCCTGTTGAAATATTAAATCCTTTAGTATATATTAAGCAAATTAAAAATTATAATATTAAAGTTGGTTTAGCAATAAATCCTGATACTGATATTAAAATTTTAGCTGATTATTTAAATTTTATTGATTTGGTATTAGTTATGAGTGTTTATCCGGGATATGGTGGTCAAAAATTTATTCCATCGGTAATAAATAAAATTGGTAATTTAAAAAATAAGAATGTTTTAATTAATATTGATGGTGGTATTAATGATGAAACAATTAAATTAGTAAAAGATGATATTGATATATGTGTAAGTGGTTCTTATATTGTTTTAAGCGATAATTATGAAGAACAAATTAAAAAATTAAGAGGGTAGGTAGTTATGGAAAAATTAAAAAAAGAAGCTAAAGAATCTTTTGTATTTGTAATATTATTAATTTCTTTTGCACTTGTTTTATATGTTAATCCTGATAATTTTATTAAAATTGCCATTAATGTTTTTGGCTATGTTAGTATTTTTTGGGGTGTTATTTTATGTTTTTATTATTTAAAAAAATCTTTAGAAAATACTAAAGGAATTTTATTTATTTTATATGGTATTATAGCAATTTTAAAAGCTAATATTTTAACAAGTTTTTTTACTATTATTTTAGGTTGTTATTTAATATATCAAAGTGCTAATCGTTTATATGGTACTTATTATTTAGCTTTAAATAAAAAAAATATATGGCCTTTTATTTTATGTTTAACTCTAATTAATATTGTTTTAAGTTTTTTATTATTTTTTGATCCTTTATTTAATTTTAAAATAAATAATTATATGGCAACTATTATAATTATTTGTGAAGTTATTATTGGAATTCAAAATATTATCTTTTTAACTTTAAAAAATAATAAATAGTTATTTGACCATTAATTCTTTTATTGTTATACTTAGATAAAGGAGTGAAATGGATGAATGACTTAGGAAATAAGATTAGACAATTAAGAATTAGTCAAAATTTAACTCAACAAGAATTTGGACAATTATTTAATGTTTCTACTCAAGCTGTAAGTAAATGGGAAACTAATGTAAACATTCCTGATATAACTATTTTAAAAGAGATATGTAATCATTTTGATATAGATTTAAATGAATTATTGAATAATAAGAAAAATAAAAAATCTAAAATTTCTTTTATTCCAATTATTTTAATTTTAATTATGATTATTGTTATTATATTTTATAGTAATGATGATTTTGAATTTAAAACGATAAGTTCAAATTGTGATAATTTTAATATTTCTGGAAGTATTGCATATAATAATGCTAAATCTTCTATTTATATTTCTAATATTAATTATTGTGGGGTAAAAGATGATAATGTTTATCAAAATATTTCTTGTAGTTTGTATGAGGAAAATGATTCGATAAAAGCTAAAATTGATAATTGTAAAAGTAAAGAAAATATTACTTTAGATGATTATTTAAAAGATATTACTTTTAATATAGATAATTATCAAAAATTATGTCATAAATATAATGAAAATTCATTACAAATTGAAATTAATGCGATTGATGAACAAGGCAATATAAAGACTTATAATATACCTTTAAAATTAAAAGATAATTGTAGAACGGATGCTGGATAATGAAAAAAAGAATATTATTTTTAGTTTTTATTTTATTAGTTGTAATATTTATAGTTGGATTTAAAAAATATCAGGATATTTATCGGTCTACTGACAATTATCAATTTTTAACTGATTATAATATTAGTTTAAAAAGTAAAGTTACTTATGTAAATGGTCTAGAAGCTTTAGATGTTTTTAATAAAGAAAGGGCTATTTTATATATTGGCGATAAAGAAGAAGAGTTATGTCAACAAAATATGGCTATTTTTACTAATGTTATAGATAAATATGATATTATTAATTTTTATTATTTGGATATTAGTAATGAATTACCTTTGTTTCAAATAAATGATGATAAGGTAAGTAAAGTAAAAGATGGTAGTGAAAGTTATTATAAGTTGATTGAATATTTAGATTCGGTTTTAAATGAAAAAGTCATTTTAGAAAATAATAAAGAATATAAATGTGGAGAAAAGGAAATTAAATTACCTTTTGTTATAACAATTGAGGATGGGAAAATTTTAAATTATCATGAGGGTTTAATTAAGGATGAATTTGATGAAAAAGATAATGAATTAAGGTTAAAATTAACGGATATTTATAGTGATATGATTGTTGAATTAATAAGATGAAGGGAATTGGTTTTTATGAAATTAAGTATGGATGAAATGGTAAATTATTGTAAACAATATGGTTTTATTTTTCAGGGTAGTGAGATATATGGAGGTTTATCTAATACATTTGATTATGGACCTTTAGGTCGTGAATTAAAAGAAAATATTAGAAGAGCTTGGTGGAAGAAGTTTATTCAAGAAAATCCTTATAATTATGGTTTAGATTCAGCAATTTTGATGAATCCTTTAGTTTGGGTAGCATCTGGTCATGTCGCTTCTTTTGCTGATCCATTAATTGATTGTAAAAAATGTAAGTCAAGACATCGAGCTGACAAATTAATTGAGGATTTTACTAATGGTTTAGAAACCGGTGATGGTTGGTCTAATGAAAAATTAGAAGCATTTATTTTTGATAATCAAATTAAATGTCCTAATTGTGGTAATAAAGATTTTACGCCTATAAGAAAATTCAATTTACTTTTTGAAACTCATCAAGGGGTAACGGAAGAAGCTAAAAGTAAAGTGTATTTAAGAGGAGAGACTGCTCAAGGTATTTTTGTTAATTTTTTGAATGTTCAAAGATCAATGAGAGCTAAAGTTCCTTTTGGTATAGGTCAAACTGGTAAGTCTTTTCGTAATGAAATAACACCTGGTAATTTTATTTTTCGAACTAGAGAATTTGAACAAATGGAGTTAGAGTTTTTTTGTAAACCAGGTACTGATTTAGATTGGTTTGGTTTTTGGAAAAGTTTTTGTATGGATTTTTTAAAAGATTTAGGTATTGATAAAGATAATTTAAGGTATCGAGATCATGCTAAAGAAGAGCTAGCTTTTTATAGTAAAGCAACAACTGATATTGAATATATGTTTCCAATGGGTTGGGGGGAACTTTGGGGTATTGCCCATCGTGGTGATTATGATTTATCTGTTCACGAGACTCATTCTAAACAAGAATTAAAATATTTAGATCCTTTAACTAATGAACGTTATATACCTTATGTTATTGAACCATCTGTTGGATTAGATCGCTTATTATTAGCTATTTTATGTGATTCATATCATCAAGAATTAGTTAATGATGAAGAAAGATTAGTTTTAAAAATTCATCCTTTTTTAGCTCCTTATAAAGTAACTATTTTACCTTTAATTAAAAAAGTACATGCTAAAAAAGCTCAAGAAATTTATGGCGATTTAGCTAAAGATTTTATGTGTTGTTATGATGATGCTGGAAGTATTGGGAAACGTTATCGTAGAAGTGATGCAATTGGAACACCTTTTGCTATAACTATTGATGATGAAACTTTAAATAATAATACAGTTACTTTAAGAAATAGAGATACAATGGAACAAACAACTATTAA
>CANRHC010000075.1 GCA_947630305.1 uncultured Bacilli bacterium | reverse complement strand
TATATCTATTATACCAAAATAAAAGACTACTGTCTTTCTTTACAGTAATCTTTGTCTACTTTTTCAGCAGTCTCTTTAAAAACATATCTTTTTTTTTAATTAATTGATATAATTAAAATGGTGATAAAAAATGAAGTATCTAATTATAGGAATATTTATAATTATTATAATTATTATTTTAATGTTTAATAGTTTTGTTAAAAGCTTAAATCGAGTGAAAGAAGCTTTTGCCACAATGGATGTTTATTTTAAAAAAAGATGGGAACTTATTCCTAATATTGTTGAAACCGTCAAAGGTTATGCATTTTATGAAGAAAAAACTTTTGCTAATATTATGGCTAATCGAAGTCAAAATTATGATTCATTAAATAATAATGAAAAAAAGGTAAATGATTATGAAATGGAAAGAGCTATAACTAATTTAATGGCTTTTAAAGAAGCTTATCCAAATTTAAAAGCTAATACTGGTTTTCAAAAATTAATGAAAGAGTTAATTTTAATTGAAGATGAACTTTTAAATGCTCGAAAGTATTATAATGCAACTGTAAGAATTTTTAATACTAAAATTATGATATTTCCTAATAATCTTTTTGCTAAATTATTTAATTTTAAAGCTTATCCCATGTTTTCTATAACTGATGATGAGATGAAGAATGTAAAGGTAGACTTATGAAGCGAATTTGGTTTATACTATTATTTTTATTTTTTATTCCTATAGTAGACGCTAGTGATTATACAATTAGTAATTATGATGTATATATTAATGTTAATGATGATAATACATATAGTGTATCTGAGGTTATTACGGCTAATTTTAACGTTCCTAAACATGGTATTTATCGAACTATACCTTTAAGAAATGAAATTTATCGGGCTGATAATACTAGTGATGTTACTTATGCTAAAATTTTAAATGTTGGAGTAGATACTGTTTTTGGAATATCTAAAGATAGTGATTTTTATACTATTAAAATTGGTTCGGAAAATTCATATGTTACTGGTAGACAAACTTATATGATTAATTATACTTATGATTTATTTCGCAGTGAAAAACAAAAAGATTTTGATGAATTTTATTTTAATATTATTGGTGACGGATGGGACACTTCTATTGATAAAGTTAATTTTACTATTACAATGCCTAAAGAATTTGATCATTCAAAAGTAGGTTTTTCAGCTGGTTATTTAAAAACTATTAATTCTAATAATATAGAATATAGAATTGATGGTAATACTATTAAAGGAAGTTATTTAACTACTTTAAATGCAAATGAAGCTTTAACTATCAGAGTTTTATTAGAACCGGGATATTTTAAAACCAGATTAAATAGTGAAGATTTATCAATTATTGTAAGTATTATTTGTTTGATTTTAGCTTTTGTAATTTGGTATTTTTATGGTAAAGATGAAAAAGTAATTGATACTGTTGAATTTTATCCACCAGATAATTTAAATAGTTTAGAATTAGGTTTTTGTTATCGGGGAAAAGTTAGAAATAAAGATGTTACTTCTTTATTAATTTATTTAGCTAATAAAGGTTATGTTAAAATAAATGAAATTAATAAAACAAATCCATTTAGTAATAATTATAGTATTACGAAAATTAAAGATTATGATGGTAATAATGAATTAGAAAAAATTTTTATGAATGGATTATTTAAAGGTTCTAAAACTACTGTAACTCCTAGTGATTTATATGATAATTTTTATATAACTACTAATCGTTTAAAAAATGAAGTAACAAGTAAAAAAAATAAAAATTT
Organism: uncultured Bacilli bacterium; assembly: GCA_947630305.1. GTDB lineage: Bacteria > Bacillota_I > Bacilli_A > RF39 > UBA660 > Ventrenecus. The sequence goes on along the minus strand of CANRHC010000075.1, from coordinate 6,015 downwards.
AATATTTGGTAAATCTTCCACTAAAAAAGCTTATATAATTTTATTTTTGATTTTTGTGACATATTTATTTGCTGTTATTTTACCATTAGCTTTTGATGGTAATTATATGTTAAGTATTATTCCTTTATTTTTATTTTTGTTTTATACACCATTTTATAAAGCTATTTTTGAAACTAAAAATTTATTTTTAACTATTTTTATTCTTATTCATTCATCTATTTTTTATATGGCTATTGGTGGAGCAATATTAAGTAAATATAGTTTTTTAATTTTAAATTTTATTGTAGCTATTATTTGTATAGTTTTAATGATTTTTATTTATTTATTAATGCCTAAGAGAAGTAAATATGGTACGGAAATATTAGGAAAAATAAAAGGTTTTAAGAATTTTTTAGAAACTGTTAATAAAGAACAATTAGAAAAATTAGTTTTAGAAAATCCTCAATATTTTTATGATATTTTACCTTATACATATGTTTTAGATATTTCTGATAAATGGATTAGTAAATTTGAAAATATTAATTTACAAGCTCCAGATTGGTATTATGGAACATCTTTTGAATATATGCATTTTAATCATTTTATATCTGATACTATTAAAGATACTAGATCATTTACTAGTTTTAAATCAAGTGGTTTTTCATCAGGATCATCTAGTGGTGGATCCTTTAGTGGAGGATCATCAGGTGGGGGAGTATCTGGTGGTGGCTCTGGCGGTGGTGGCGGAGGAAGCTGGTAACCACAAAAAAGATTGATAAATATTTTAAAGCTTGATATAATACTTTTATAGTAGGAGTGTGTTTAAAATGGACAAAGAAGAAAATGAATCTTTACATAACACCAAAGAAGTAATTAATCTCGATGAATTAACAGAATCGGCAATTAATAATATTGAACATGAAGTAGAACAAAATATGAATGAAGCTGATTTACAATTTCAAGAAGAAATTGAACAACTTCATATACCTGATAGTACAATGATTATTGACGAAAATATAAATGATAAAAAAGATAACATTTTTAAAAAAATGAAAAATAAATGGCATAATATGAGTAAGAAAAATAAAATAATTTTAGTTGTTGGAATAATTATTGTCATTATTTTAATTGCTGTTTTAACATTTTTCTTGTTAAGAAAAAAAGAAGTTGTAATTCCCGATGTACCAGATGTTATATTAGAAGAAGATAATTATCGTTATGAAAATGGAACATTATATTTTCTAGAAGATGATGAAGAAATTGGTTCATATGAATGTATCAATAAAGATGAAAAAAAATGTTTTGTTGCATATTTAAATAATGATGATGAATTTGATGGATTACAACAAGTAGATGAAGAAACTAATGAAATTAATTTAAGAAGTAAAATTTATAATGAACGTTTTGTTTTTGTCTTTGATAATAAAAATGAAGATGATGAAATAATTAAATTATTTGATATTGAAAATAATGAAGTAAAAGAAGAATTTTTATTAGTTAAAGCTTATGATTTTATAGATGATACTGTTATTCTTAAAAATATGGATAGTAAATATGGTTTAGTAACTTTTGATAGTGAAGGAGTAAATACCATTATTCCATATGAATATGATAAATTAGGTATTTTAAATGATGATAAAGAATTAAATAAATTAGTAGCTAAGAAAGATGGAAGTTATTATTTAATTAATAAAAGTAATGAAGTTTTAACAAATGCAATGAATGAAATGATTGTTGATGCCAATAAAAATCATTTGAAAATAAAAGATTCATTAGGTTCTTATACGGTAATGGATTATCATGGTAAAGAAATTGGTAAAGGGGATTTTGCTTTATTATTAGATGATTATGTTATATTCGCAAGAGAAAGTCAATTATATGTTACTGATTATGATAAACATCCAATGAATTTAGAAGGAATTATTTTGAAAAATGATCAATATAATCCTATTGCCCATTATAAAAATAATAAATTAGTAAAAACGGAAAAATCATTTGATGCTCAAGTATATGACAAAAATTTAATAATTACTATTTATGGAGAAAATAGTGATGATTTAGAAACTATTACTTTGAATTTAAAAGAAGGAATATTTTCTTCGACACTTTCTTATCTTAATTATTTAAATGGTAAATTATATTTTTATAGTGATGAAGCTAAAGAAAATTTATTAGGTTCATATACATGTAATAATAAAAATACAATTGAAAATACTAATGCTTCTTTAAATAATTGTTCTATTGCTACTGAATCAATGTTAGTTGAAAATAGGGCTAATCAAAAAGAAAGTGATGTTACATCTTCACTAGGAATTTTACCGATTTTCTTTAATCGTTATGTATTTATCAAAGATGGACATGAAACGATTGTACTTTATGATTTACAAGCTTCAAGTGATAGTTCTATTAAAGCTTATTATACTAAAGTTGATGCAAGAATTTATAATAAAGCTGATAAAGTAAATTTTGCTAATGAAGGACCATATTATTATATTGCTGAATCAGAAAGAACTGGTAATTATGGTCTAGCTAAAATAACTAAAGATAATGTTGAAGGAAAAATTGGTTTTGATTATAAAGAATTAAAACATTTAGGAGATTATTATGTTGGTAAAACAGATGATGGTTATTATTTATTAGATATAGGTAATAAAAAATTAACTTTACCAAAAGATGGAGAAATATTAGATTATAATGGTCATTATTTAAAATATCTTAAAGATGATAAATATTATGTTTCAGCATTTGATAAAGATTCTGATCAAAATGAATATGAATATGTTGAATTATATGATAATTATTATGCGGCTGTAATTAAAAAAGAAGATGAAAATAAAAAAATTAATAATTATTTAAGCATCTATGCTTATAATGCTGAAGAACCTGTTAATAGTAAATTAACTAATATCTTATTATATAATACTAATTATACAGGTGATAAAATTAAAGCCTTTAATTTAACCTTTAATAAAGATTCTGTTATTGTTGAAATAGGTGATGGAAAAGAAAAAGAGTATACTAAGACAACTTATAGTTTAACTTTGGATGCTAAAAAACCTATTAAAGAAGATGAAGAAGAAACTAAAGAAGAAGAAAATAATAAAGAAGAAGATAAGCAAGATAGCGAAAATGAAGAAAATAAAGAGGAAGAACAAACTGATAATAATAATGAATCTCTTGAATAATTAAAAAATGTTTTGTATAATAATTACATTAACGTTGAACTTGAGGAGTACAAATAAAACTTTTTTAAAGAGACTTTGTGGTTGGTGAAAACAAAGAAAAAGTTATTTGGAAGGTTGCAAGGGAGTTTAATCGGATTAAAAAAATCCGTTATCAAAATAAAGTTAAATTAAGGATGGTACCGTCTATAATAGACTCCTTTGGTATCATCTTTTATTTTTAGAAAGAAGGATTAAAAATGTTAGATAAAAAATATAATGCTTTAGAAAAAGAAAGTAAATGGTTAAATTATTGGAATGAAAATAAGATTTATGAATTTAAAAAAGATGATCGAAAAGTATTTTCAATTGATACACCACCACCAACAGTAAATGGTAAAATTCATATTGGTCATATTTTTTCTTATTCCCAAACAGAAATGATTGCAAGATATAAAAGATTAAGAGGATATAATATTTTTTATCCTTTTGGATTTGATGATAATGGACTTCCTAGTGAAAGATTAGTTGAAAAAGAACAAGGAAAAAAAGCTCATGAAATAGGAAGAGAGGCTTTTTCTAAACTTTGTTATCAAACAACTGATAAATATGAAGAAGAATTTCAAACTTTATTTAGTAAATTAGGAGTTAGTACCGATTGGAATATTCATTATCGGACAGTTAGTCCATCAACAATTAAAATAAGTCAAACTTCATTTTTAGATTTAATTAATAAAGGACATTGTTATCATAAAGAAAGCCCAGCTTTATGGTGTAATGAGTGTTTAACTTCAATTGCTCAAGCTGAACTTGAAACAAAAACTATTAAAACAACATTTAATTATATTAATTTTAAGACAGTTGAAACAAATGAAGAATTTACAATTGCAACAACTAGACCAGAATTATTACCAGCTATTGTTTGTGTCTTTGTAAATCCAAATGATGAAGTTCATAATCATTTAATTGGAATGAATGCTCATATTCCTGTTATAAATGTAGATGTACCAATTATGGCTGATGAAAATGTTGCAATTGATAAAGGTACAGGTGTTGTTATGTGTTGTACTTTTGGTGATCAAACAGATATTTTCTGGTGGAAAAAATATAATTTACCTTTAAAATATATTTTTACAAATGATGGAAAAATTATAAATGATGTTCCAAATTATGGTGGAATGAAAATAAAAGATGCAAGAAAAAAAATAATTGAAGATTTACAAGCAGAAGGATATGTTGTTAAAATTGAAGAATTAGAACATGAAGTTCAAACACATGAAAGATGTGGTAAAGAAGTAGAATATTCCGTTATGAAACAATGGTTTATAGATATAATGAACCATAAACAAGATTTTATAAAAATTGGTAATGAAATAAAATGGTATCCAAAACATATGCATACAAGATATGATGAATGGGTAAATAATGTTGCTTGGGATTGGTGTATTTCAAGACAAAGATATTTTGGTGTACCTTTTCCAGTTTGGTATTGTAAAGATTGTGGTGAACCCATTTTTGCCAAAGAAGAGGATTTACCAGTAAATCCTTTAGTAGATAAACCAAATATAGATGAGTGTCCTAAATGCCATGGAAAAGAATTTATTCCAGAGACTGATGTAATGGATACTTGGGCAACATCTTCTGTAACACCTTTAATTAATATGCGTTATAAAGAAAAAGATAATTATGAAGATATTTTAAAACCAATGAGTATTAGAACAAATGCATCAGAAATAATTAGAACATGGGATTTTTATACTATTGTTAAAAGCTTTTATCATTTTGGTCAAAAACCTTGGGATAATGTTATGATTTCTGGTTTTGTAATGGCTGATAAAGGAGAGAAAATTAGTAAATCAAAAGGTAATAGTAAATTTGAACCAATTGATTTAATAGAACAATATTCAGCAGATGTAATTAGATATTGGGCAGGTTCAGGAAGACTTGGTACAGATATAGTATTTAGTGAAGAAACACTTTTAAGAGGAAGAAAATTAATTAATAAAATATGGAATGTATCAAAATTTATTGAAATGCATCTACAAGATTATGAAGATAAAGAATTTAATGATTATGAATATATTGATAAATGGATTTTACAAACATTCCAAGAAATGGAAAAAGGTTTTATAAATTATTTAGAAGAGTTTGAAGTAGGATTAGCTTTAAATACTCTTGAAAAATTTTTCTGGAATTTTTGTGACAATTATATTGAAATAGTAAAACATCGTTTATATCGGCCTATAGAATTTGGAGAAATTCCAAGATATTCTGGTCAAAAAACAGTATACACTATTTTATATAAATTATTACAAGATTTTAGTATTTTCTTTCCTTTTATTACAGAAGAAATTTATCAAGAATTATACCATCAAGAAAAATCAATACATTTAACTAATATAAAAACACTTACATTTGATTTTAATAAAGAATTAAAAAATGGTAATGATATAATAGATATTATTAAAGAAGCAAGAGGAGAAAAATCGAATAAAAATGTTTCTTTAAAAACACCTATAAAAAACTTGGATTTACATTTAAATAAAGATTTAAAAGAAGGAATAGAATTATCTATAAAAGATTTTAAAGCAACTTTATTTATTGAAAATTTAAATATAAAAGATATTAAAGAAGGTTATTCTATAGATAATATTGAATTAGATTTAGAAAGCATAGATTAATTTCTATGTTTTTTTATTAAAAAATATGATATATTAAATATGACATCATATGACATGTAGTATTAAAATAAATAAAAAAGATAATACTATAAATAAAGGGAAAAAATAATGTAAAAAAATGTAAAATTATTTACAAAAGGCAATTTATAGTTGACGTAGGGGGGGGGTATGTGTTAAGATGAAGATAGTAGAAA
>CANRHC010000074.1 GCA_947630305.1 uncultured Bacilli bacterium | reverse complement strand
CAATTCCTAGTTCTAGTGGTGCAATTCCTAGTTCTAGTGGTGCAATTCCTAGTTCTAGTGGTGCAATTCCTAGTTCTAGTGGTGCAATTCCTAGTTCTGGTGGTGCAATTCCTGGTTCTAGTGGTCCAATTACTGGTTCAGGTGGTGCTGTTAAAGATAACAGTTTAAGCGATGAATTAAAAAGTATGTTATCTAGAAATAATTACTCTCAAAATATGCGTAATATTATGAATGATGAGTTTGATGGCAGTGAAATTAAAAATAATATTAATCGACTTACTGAACAAATTAATAGTTTACAAAATAAGAGATTTGATGATTCAACTAGTACATTTAAGAATAACATTGATAGACTTACTGAAGAAATTAGTAATTTACAAAATCAAAGATTTGAAGACACTGATACGGCTAAGGAGTATCAATCTGAATTAGATAAAGATTTTGTATTTGATCGTGATGCAGCTAGGGCTTCTATTCGTAAAGCTTATGGTAGCGATTTAGATAAATATACCAAAGAAGCAATGAAAGCAAAGAAAAATTTATCTAGTGATGAAGCAAAATATCATAGTCGTGTAATAAGTAATAATCGCTTAGGTGAAGCTGAAAATTTAAATAAACAACGAGAGGAAGTTGCTAAGTGGTTTAAAAATATTGGTGCTAAAGATATAATTCAAAAGGATAAAGGAAATGGTGGAAATGGAAAGTAATTATTTAATACCAGCAAATACTAAAAAATCTAAATTGATTCTTGGCTTTTTTACTGGAATTGATTTAGCAATATTTGGAAGTGGTTGTTTTATTACTTTAATAATGTTGGTAATTTTTCAAGGAATGAATTTTACTACAGCTTTAATTGTTATTTTACCTGCTTTGATTTCTGGCTTTTTGGTTATTCCTGTTCCGAATTATCATAATGTTTTGCAATTAATTACAAATATAGTAACGTTTATGATGGGAAGGAAAAAGTATTATTGGAAGGGTTGGTGTTTGATGCATGGCAAAGAAAAATAAGAATGAAAAGGAAATTTTGAGTAAATGGAGTGAAGATTGGGTTCCGATTAAAAATATTTTAAATGGAATGATTGCTTTAGAAAATGGTGAATATGTTACTGGTATTAAAATATCACCTCGAAATATTTTTATTTTAGATTCTGGAACTAGAGATAATGCTATTTATCAATTACAAAATTTTTACAATACCATTAATTTTGAATTTTGGTTAGTAGTTGCTGATCGTCCAGTTGATATTCAAGTTTATTTATCTCAATTACAACTATTGTATAATAATGCTACAAATTCTACTACTAGAAAGTTAATTACTCAGGATATTAATAAGGCTAATATGTTTATGTCTGCTGAATATAATGTTGTTGATACTGAATATTATATTTTATTTAAAGAAAAGAAAATGGATATTATTCAAAAAAGACTTCATCAAATGATTAGCAATTTGGCTAATTGTGGTTTAAATAGTCAGCAAACTTCAAATAATGATTTAAGAATTATTTTAGATAATTTCTTTAATGGTGGGGTTACGACCTCTTATAGTGGGATGGTGAGTCCAGAATGAATTTAAAAGCTCAAATTGCTCCTAAAGGAGTTATGTTCAATCCAACGGAATTTATGATGAGTGGTAAATATTGTACGATATTAACTGTTGTTAGTTTTCCAAAGTTTATTTCTCAAGGATATTTGGCTAATTTAACTAATTTATCTGGTATTAAAATTGTTGCCAAACATATTCCTATTGAGTTGTCAACATTACAACGAATGATAAATAAAGAAATTGCTGATTTAAAAAATCGTTATCAAACTGAAAGAGATCGTACTATTCAAGAACGTATTCGTCAAGATTATGAATCTCTTGAACAATTTATTTCAATGTTAGTTGCTACTCAAGCCAGAATTTTTGATTTTCAATTACATATTTTTATTTCCGCTGATACTAAAGAAGAATTAAATAGTAAAAAAATGCAAGTTAGAAATTATTTGGATGCTTTAGGAATGCGTGGTATATCTTTAATGTTTGAACAAGAAAAAGTTATTAAATCAATGTTACCAATCTTTCCTAAACAAGATATTGAAGATAGAGTTGGCGCGCCTATTCCGTCTGTAACGATTGCTGCGATGTATCCATTTATTTTTGATAGTATTAAAGATCCTGGCAATAGTACATTATTTGGTGTTGATTTTTCTGGTGGTGTTGTTTTATTTAATCAGTTTTTATATCAAATTAAGAAAGAACATAATCGTAATAATGCTAATATGATTATTTTAGGTACTACTGGTTCAGGTAAATCAACCGCAGCTAAATTGTTACTTAGAAGTCATATTAGAAATGAATATAAAATAGTATGTGTAGATCCTGAAGGTGAGTTAAAGGATATGGCACTTAGTATGGGTGGTGATTTTCTAGATCTTGGTAAAGGTGGCGATTTTGGGATGGTTAATCCCTTAGAAATTGTTATTGATGCCGATGAAGAAGAAATAAATCAAGGTTTAGGTTATACTGTTTTAACTCGTACTTTACAACAATTAAAAGCCTTTATGAAGTATTATTCACCCGATATTGAAGAAGATGTTTTAACAATGTTTACAGAAGTAGTAACTGATACTTACAAACGTTATAAAATTGATTTTGATACTGATTATACAAAGTTTACAAGTGCCGATTATCCAACTTTTGATGATGTTTATGCAACAATTAAAGGAAGACTTTTATCAATGACTGATCGTACTCATGAAAGAGATATTATGGAAAGATTAGAGCTTAAAGTTCGTCCTTTAGTTAAAGAATTGCGTTATTATTTTACTGGTCATACTACTTTAGATATTAATAGTGATTTTATTGTCTTTAATATTAAGGAATTAATGAATGCTGATGAAAATGTCAGAAATGCTTTGTTCTTTAATGTTTTAAAATATGCATGGGGCCTATGTTTAGATCCAAGTGTTAATACGGTTATGTATGTTGATGAAGCTCATGTTTTATTATCAACTAAAAATGAATTAGGAGCAGAGTTTTTAGCAAACATTCAAAGACGAAGTAGAAAATATAATACGGGAACTATTATAGTAACTCAGCAACCAACTGACTTTGCTGCTCCTGCTGTAATTACTCATGGTAAAGCAATTTTTGATAATGCTGCTTATTATTTAGTAATGGGTTTAAGAAAACAGGCTATTGATGATTTATCAAGATTAATTGATTTAAATGAAAGTGAAAAAGAAAGTATTAAATATTATAATCAAGGGGAAGCTTTATTTGTCTGTGGTAATCGAAGAATGAGAATAAACATTATAGTTACTCAAGATGAATTAGATTCATTTGGTTCTGGTGGTGGATTATAATTTGACATTATCTTCTTTTTTCATTAAAATAAATGTGATGAAAGAAAAAATAAGGTGGTACCTCTAAATTTTTTTGGCATCATCTTTTTTATTATTTATGGGAGGAAAATTTATGAATCAAGAATTAGTAGAAAGATTATTACCAGGTTTAACTCATGATGTAGAATATTATGAAAAATTATATCCTAAAAGGAATTTAGAAGAAACATCGATTGTAACTAGATATGCCCCAAGTCCAACAGGTTTTGTTCATTTAGGTAATTTGTTTATGCTTTCAATTGCTAGAAAAATGGCTAGACAAACTAAGGGAATAGTTTTCATGCGTATTGAAGATACCGATCAAGAAAGATTAGTAGAAAATGGGATTAGTAAAATAATTGAAGCCGTTAAAGAATTTGGTTTTACCTTTGATGAAGGACCAATAAGTGAAAATGAGGAAATTGGTAATTATGGACCTTATATTCAAAGTAAAAGAAAAGAAATTTATCAAACTTATGCGAAAGAGTTATTACTTAAAGGACTTGCTTATCCTGATTTTACAACTAAAGAAGAATTAGATATGATAAGAAGTGAACAAGAAAAAAGTAAAAGAAGAATAGGTTATTATGGTAAATGGGCAAGAAGTCGTTTTTTAAGTGAAGAAGAAATTATTAAAAATTTAGATGAAGGTAAACCTTATATAATTCGTTTAAGAAATAATGGTGATTTTAATCACAAAATTGTTGTAATGGATGCCATAAGAGGAAAATTAGAATTACCAGAAGATGATATTGATCAAGTATTAATTAAAAATGATGGACTTCCAACATATCATTTTGCCCACGTTATAGATGATCATTTAATGCGGACTACTCATGTCATAAGAGGAGATGAATGGTTAAGTAGTTTACCAATTCATATTAATTTATTTAAAATTTTAGGTTTTGAAATACCTACTTATGCTCATTTTTCACCTTTAAATAAAAAAGATGGTAATACTATTCGTAAATTATCTAAAAGAAAAGATCCAGAACTTGCGGTTAGTTATTATCATGAAATGGGTATTCCTAGTGAAGCTTTAATGCTTTATTTAGCAACAGTTACTAATTCTAATTTTGAAGAATGGTATTTAGCTCATGAAAATGAAGATATTGATAATTTTACTATGAGTTTTAATAAAGTGGGTATTTCTGGTACAATCTTTGATATGGAAAAATTATTAAATATTTCTAAAAATATATTAAGTAGGATAACGGCTCAAGAAATGTATCAAAAAACTTTAGAATGGGCTAAAAAATATGATGAAGCCTTTGCGGGTATTTTAGAAAAAAATTGTGATATTGCTATTAAAACTTTTAATATTGAAAGAAATAGTGAAAAGCCAAGAAAAGATTTTGCTATGTTTAGTGAAGTAAAAAATAATATCTTTTATATGTTTAATGAATTATTTATTAATAAGGATTATGAATGGCAAAAGATTAGTGATATTGAAGAAATTAAAAAGATTTTATCTACTTATTTAAATAAATATTATGATGAAAAAGATAGTGAAGAAGTATGGTTTAATAAAATGAAAGAAATGTGTGATGAATTAGGATATGCTAGTAATATGAAAGAATATAAACAAAATCCTAGTCAATTTAAAGGTAATGTTGCTGATGTTTCAACTGTTATAAGAGTGGCCCTAACTACTAAATCAAGAACTCCTAATTTATATGATATTATGCAAATTCTTGGTTTAGAAACTATCAAAGGACGTTTTAATTTAGTAAATGAATAAAGAAATTATTTTCAATAAATTAGCCAAATTAAATAAATCAACATTTAGATCTAGTTTTCATTTAAAAGAAAAAGATAAAAAATATTTAAAAGATAAAGGTTTTGAAGAAATAAAAAATCACGCCTTTTATTTTGTATCTCATCGTCTTGCTCAAGAAAATCCTTTAAATGATGGACATCAAACACCAATGAAAGGGCATCCTGTTTTTATTGCCCAGCATGCTACAGCTACGTGTTGTCGAAATTGTTTATTTAAATGGCATCACATTTCTAAGAATAAAGAATTAACAGTATCTGAACAAAATTATATTGTTAGTATTATTATGGCTTGGCTTATAAAAGAAATGAAATAAAAAAATTTAGGTAAGATAAAACTTTTAAAAAATTATAATGATGTCAAAAAAATAGTTGATTATAGTGTAGTTTTCTTTAAAATCTGTTTTTATAAGTGAAAAAGAAAAGATTATAAAAAACAAAAAAGAATTTAAGGAAGTTTATTTTTAACTAAATCCATAAATTCTTTTTTTATTTTGTCTAATTCTTCATTAGTTTTAGCTTCAAATCTTAAAGTAATATTAGGACCAGTATTACTAACTCTGATAAGTCCCCAACCATTTAAAGTATTAAATCTAATGCCATCAATATCTGTATATTTTATATTTCTTGAAATAATTTCTTGTTTTACATTGTCAACAACTTTAAATTTTTCTTCATTACTACATGGTATTTTTATTTCGGGTGTGGAATAGTATTTTGGAATATCTTCTAACATTTCTGATAATGTTTGATTAGATTTAGATAATATTTCTAATATTCTTAAACCAGCATAAATTGCACTGCAAACTTCAGGACCACGATCATTAAAAAATAAATGACCAGATAATTCACCACCAAGTAAAATATTGTTTTCTTTGGTAGCACTTTCAGTAAAGCTTGTTCCTGTTCGACTCATATATATTTTTCCGCCTAAATTTTCAACTTCATCAATTAAAGCTTTGGAACACTTAACATCACATAAAACAGTTTTATTATCAAAATCTTTTAATAAAGCTTTAACTGCTACAATCATAATTTTATCAGCCATTATAAAGTTACCTAATTCATCAATCATTCCTAAGCGATCTCCATCACCATCATAAGCTATTCCACAATCAGCTTTTATTTCTAAAACTTTTTCTTTTAACATTTTCATATTATCTTCTACTGCTGGATCAGGATGATGGTTAGGAAAAGTTCCATCACTTATATCACAAATATATGTTACATCAATACTTGGAAATAATTTCATTACATCTTTAATTATTGTACTAGTAACGCCATTTCCTGGATCAATTACAACTTTTAAAGGTTTATTTGCTAAGTAAATATTATCTTTTAAATATTTTAAATAAGCATCTTTAATATTTCTTTCTTCTATAATTCCTTTTCCTTTTAAAAATTTTCCTTTTAAAGTATATTCTTTAAAATCTTCAATCATTTTACCTCTTGCATTAGCTAAAAAATCAAAAGAAAATTTAAATCCGTTATCGTCTTTAGGATTGTGACTTGCTGTAATCATAATTCCATAAGTATTTTCTATATATCTTGTATAGTAATGCATTGGAGTAGTAATCATTTTGTAATCAATAACATTTATTCCTGATTCTAATAAACCTTTAATTAAATATTTATTTAGACTTGGACTAGATAATCTATTATCATGACCAATCACACATTTTCTTTTATGACAATATTCTTGTAAATAAGAACCATAACTTAAACCAATAATATAAGCATTATTTTCATTAATTTCATCTGGATATTTACCTCTTATATCATAGGCTTTGAAAATATTTTTATTCATTTTTTTTCCCCTTTTCTTTAAGTATATGATAACATAAAGTAAAGTAATATGTAAAATAAAAAACATTTATTGACACGTTTTTAAAAAATAGTTATTATTAAGATAGAAGGTGAATATTTATGGAATTATATGATCAATATGATTTAAATAAAGAAATAAACGAAAAAATAAGAGATCGTAAGTTAAAAAATGCTGTTGTAAAAGCTATTAGAAAGAATCAAATTGAAGGTTTTATGGTTAAAGTTGCTATTGCTTCAATTACTGCGGCTTATGCTGCAAATGCTTATACTGTTATTGGTGATGAATTACAACAGCAAGAAAAGAAGAAGGCTATGAAAGTAGTTACTGAACAAGATTATCAAATTTTGAATGATAAAAATAATCATTTTGAAGGATTAATAGATGCTCAAGGTTATCCAAGAGGTTGGGGATATAATCACTGTAATATTGGTAAAAAAATAAATGAATTTTATGCTGTTAGTAAAGATTTAGGTGATATTCATTTAGCTGATATTGCTGATATAATTTTATATGATGATGATAATCAAAATATTGATAAAGTGTTTAATTGGGTAGATGACAAATATGTTGGAGATGCTAAAAATTTTAAAGAATATTATCAAAGTTTAGGTTTTGAAAGTGAAGAACAATATTATGATGCAATGGTTGATTTAAATTATAAATTAAATGAAGAACAAAAAGATTTAGGAGGGCCTAAACTATGAATGAAGAAATAACAATATTAACAATTGATAATATAGATTATGTTGTCTTAGAAAAAATTTTAAAAAATGAACATGAATATTTAATTTTATTTGAAGAAGAAAATCCTAAAAATATTTTATTAGTTGAATATTATAAAAAAAGTAGTCAAGTAGAAGAAATAGAGGAAAGAAAATTAAAAGTTGAAATTTTTGAAGAGTTTTTTAGAAGACATCCTGAATTTAAAAAAGAAAATATTTCGTAAAAATGGCATTAAATTATGTCATTTTTTTTAGGTAGTTTGACTATTTTAATTTATTAGCATATAATGTAAGAGTTGCAGAAAGGATTGATATTATTGAAAAGTATTTTTAAA
>CANRHC010000073.1 GCA_947630305.1 uncultured Bacilli bacterium | reverse complement strand
CCGCTAAAGCCGCTGAAGAAGGGCTTACAATAGCTCAAGCGGCTTTAAATCTAGTTATGAACGCTAATCCTATAATGCTGATAGTAACAGCTGTAGGGGCTTTAGTAGCTGGTATCATTTACTTATGGAATACTAATGAAGGCTTTAGAAACGCTGTTATAGAAGCGTGGAACGCTATTGTAGGTGGCTTTCAACAAGCTTGGGCTAATATATCAGGTATCTTTACCGCTTTAGCTCAAGGCTGGGATGAAGCTATAATTACCGTTCAAAACTTTTGGTTTAACCTTACTAATACTGTTTCAGGCTGGTGGAATTCAGCTTATGAATGGGGTTCTAATCTTATTTCAGGCTTTCTAGCTGGTTTAGGGGCTTTTTGGAATAATATTGTAACCTGGTTTAATGATAATTTTGGCTGGATTATAAATACCGTTAAATCTATATTTGGTATAGCTTCACCTTCTACAGTTTTTTCTGAAATTGGTTCTAATCTAATTCAAGGCTTTTGGGATGGATTAAGGGCTGTTTGGGACGGTGTTACTCAATGGGCTACTGACGCTTGGAATTGGATCACTGGTATCTTTAGTGGTGGTAGTCAAGAACAGGATACACAAATTGTAGATTATACCGCTCAAATAGAAGCTACTAAAGCTCAATTAGCACAACTTCAAGCTGAAGTTCAGGCTGGTTACAATAACATTCTTCAAGTAGTTGTAAACAGTAACGCCGCTATTGTAGCTCAAGGAATAACAATGTTTACTACTATGTCAAGTATTGTTATTCAGGATTCAGCTAATATGGTAGCTGGTATTAATTTCAATATAAGCCAATTACCTGTTTTAATGGGGGCTTCTTTAGCTGGTGTTATTCCTGTAGCTCAAGCTTATTTCATTCAGCTTCAGGCTCTAATGGTTGTTCAGATACAACAATTAGTAGGCTTAAGTAATACCGCTTTACTAGCTTTAATTCCTACATTCCAAACTATCCTAAATACTCTTAGAGATCAATCGATCATTATATTAACTGAATTACAGAATGCCGCTGTTCAAGTTATTTTAACTATGGCTGGTTTAGTTATAGCTGGTGTTCAGGTTATGAACGCTAGTATTCTAGGTTTAGTGGCTGAACTATCTATGAATTATTTAGCCGCCTGGAGTACTTTAGCTTCAGAAACAATAATGATTCTGAACGCTTTAGCTTCTAACGCTAGAACAGCTACACAACAGTTAGTAACTGGTGTTACCTCTGTTATTAATACTATGCCTGGTATATTCAGGAATAGTGCTAATAACGCTATGGCTTCTTTCATTGATGGTATTAATTCACAAAGAGCAGGAGCTATAGGGGCTACTAACGCTTTAGTTCAGGCTGTTAAACAGGCTTTCATTACAGGTTTAGGTATTCATTCACCTTCAGATGAAACTTACTGGTATGGGCAAATGACTGGTGAAGGGTTCATTAAAGGGCTATCTGATTCACAACTTGTAGAATTTGCTAAAGGTATCTTAACTGATATGGTTACAGCATTTTCTGAAGGACGGTTTAAACCTGAAGAATTAGTAGCTTATCTAGATGATGATACTTTAAAAGTTATTGATGCCTATAATAGAAATCCTGAAATTCTTGAACAAGCTGGCGGTGGCGCACAAGATCAATTAATAACTTATCCGCTGATAGGTACTTTAGGAACTCAAACTTCATGGTTCGGTCCTAGAGAATCACCAGGTGGTATAGGCTCTACTAATCATGGTGGTGTTGACTTAGCCGCTCCTACAGGAACTCCAATAGCGGCGGCTCTAGCTGGTAATGTTACAACCGCTGGCTGGTATGGTGGCTATGGACAAGCTGTAGTAATTGATTCGGGTAATGGTATTGATATTACTTATGGGCATATGTCGCAAGTACTAACTCAAGTTGGGGCTAGTGTACCAAAAGGCGCACAAATAGGGCTTGTAGGTTCAACAGGTAATTCTACAGGACCTCATTTACATTTTGAAATGCACCAAAATGGTAACAGAATTGATCCTCAACCTTACATTGAAGGGGCTAGTATTTCAGCTGGGGCTTCAATTGTTTCAGCTATTCAAAATGCCTATAACATGGCTAAAGGGTTAGGTGTTTACAGTTCTTTAGGTAATGTAGCCTATAATCCTTCAGCTGGTGTAAGTCAATGGACTAGTATTGTTCTTCAGGCTTTAGCTATGTTAGGACAACCAGCTAGTTTACTTACTGGTGTTTTATACGCTATAGAAAGTGAATCAGGCGGTAATCCTAACGCTATAAATGATTGGGATTCTAATAGCGCAACGGATCCTAGTAGGGGTTTATTACAAACAATAGGCGCAACTTTTAACGCCTATAGAAATCCTAGTTTAAGTAGTAATATCTATGATCCTCTAAGTAATGTTTACGCCGCTTTAAACTATATGATTCAAAGGTACGGTTCTGTAGCTAATGTTATTAATCCTCGTTTAGGGGGTTGGTATGGTTACGCTACAGGTACTTCTTCAGCTACACCTGGTGTAAGGTGGGTTGGTGAAAATGGGGCTGAATTAGTAGCTTTTAATGGTGGTGAAAGAGTATTCACTAATCAAGAATCTAGAGCCTTAATAGATGGTAGAAGTTCTACAGCTACTAATAGAGCTAATTCAGGCGGTGTTATTAATAACACACCAGTAACAGTAACTGTAGAGATAGGAACGATTAATAACAATGATGATCTAAACTTCACTATTGATAAATTCAGTAATATGTTAGGTGAAGTTATAGATGATATTTTATATAACGATCCTCAAGGAATTTCAGTGGGGTAGAATAAATGAACGTTATTTCAGATATTTACAAAGTATATTTGACTGTTAAGGGTGAAGATATTCTACTCCCTCAAACTCCTGCTAGTATAACAATCAGTAATGAAGATAAAACTAAACAAGAAACACTAGTAAATGGTAGACCTTTTACAATACCTCAAATAGATGGGGCGCAAACTTTTAAATTTGAATTTTCAATTACTAAAGAAGCTTATCCTTTTACTTTTAAAGACGCTTTAAAAGGTATCAGGTATTATACGGATTTAGTATGGCAAATTAAAGAAGATAGACAACCTATAGGTTTAACAATTATTAGAACTCATGGACAACCTTCTACTTGTGTTACTGTTTTACTTCAAGATTATTCATATATAGAAGATTATGATGATTTAAATGATTATACTTTTACAGTAACTTTTGTTGAATATCATCCTCAAAAGAATCAGGAATTACCAGCTTCAGCTGAACCTGAAAGACACCATTTACTGGTGGCTGGTGAAGCTACAGGATGGAGTTCAGAAATAAAAGGGGCTGTTAAAGAAGCTGTTGGTACAGCTACAGCTGATGATCTAGAAAGAGCTAAACATTTAGCTTCACGCCGTAAAGAGTGGGAAAGCTTACAAAATGGTACTACAACTTAGTTAGGGGGCTACAATATGGCTTTAAATCCAATAGGTTCACAAGATATTAAAGTTAAGCTTTTAAAATATACAACTGGTAAATGGTATGACTGCGCTGTAAAAGATAGTGTTGATATTACCAGGGAGCCTAATGTAGCTTCAGTTCTTACTTGTGAAATATATAGAGATGAAATAACAGCTGAAAGAGGAGATGTAATTAAATTTGTTCTAGATGGTGGACACAATCAGTTTTTAGGACAAATTAGAAAAACTCATAAAAGCGGTGCCTGGTGTTCAGTAACCGCTTATGATCAAATTCACATTCTTAATAAATCTGAAACAAGCTATGTATATGAAAATAAAACAGCTACTGAAGTAGTTAGTTATGTAGCTCAAGCTAATAATCTAGCTATGGTAAATCCTCCTCATTTAATGGATTCAGAATATCAGATACCAGTAAGAGTTGAAGAAACAACCTGGTTAGATATTATTCATAAAGCTATAGAGCTTACAGCTCAAAATGCTAACAAATACTTTTACTTGTGGGATGATTGTGGGAATATCTGTTTTCACTCACAAAAATGGCTGGCAGAACATTCACACATTATAGCTTCAGGTGGTTATATAACGGACTATGGCTATGATGAAGATGATACAGATATATTTACTCAAGTTACAGCTATTGAAGAAGTAAATAAGAGTAATGAAGGGGAAGCTGAAAAGAAGTTTACTGTTGTTAAAAATG
This sequence comes from uncultured Bacilli bacterium, assembly GCA_947630305.1. Lineage (GTDB taxonomy): Bacteria > Bacillota_I > Bacilli_A > RF39 > UBA660 > Ventrenecus. Next base: position 3,950 of record CANRHC010000073.1, on the reverse strand, counting down.
AAGGTTTAGAAAAAATATTTGGTACTATAAACAAAAACGTTAATGTTCAAGAAGGTGAAAATCCTACAGTTGTAGCTCAAAACTTGTTAAATGAAATTGATCTAACTTCAGTTAGTTTATCTGTTTCAGGTTGTCAAGGTGATGTTACTGTTAGAGGTGGCACACCAATAAGGGCTGATTTTTACAGTGAAGATAACATGGAATATATAAGGGGCTGGTTTAGAGTTGAATCAGTTAAACACCATTTTCAAGCTGGCTATCATGATATGGATTTAACCTGTAGTTTAATAAAAATGGTTGATAATTGGGATACACGATCCCCTGATTGGAGTTTTCCTGAATGAGTAATACAGGTAATAAATTAAAAACTTTAATAGATGGTTATGTTGGTAGTACCCGTCCTACTGATTTTTATTTTGCTACTATGGTTACACCTACACAAATTCAATTAGATAGTTCACAAGGACCTATTCCTGAACAGCTCGTAATTATACCTGAATATTTAAGAAGCTTTAAAGTTAATATTGAAGGTAATTTTCATGGTGAAGGGCATTCAGGTGAATTAACTATTGATAATTCACTTAAAACAGGTGATAGGGTTATTGTTCTTCAGAAACCAGGCGGACAAAAATATCTAATTCTTGGGAGGCTATAATGATCTCTGAAACTTTAAGGAACGCTAGTTTTATTGATCCTGAGGATTTAAAACTTAAAATTAGAACCTCTAAAACATGGAAATTAGATAAAGATAAGAAAAGGGTAACTAGTGAATTTATAGATGAATTAGAAGCTGTTAAACAGGCTACTTTTATTCATTTAAGTATTGAAAATAAAAGTAGCTATATTCACACTGATGGTTTTGGTGTTAAGTTTCAACAGTTCTATGGAATGCCTATTGATCTAGTAATGGCTAAATTACCTGGTGTTGTGAAAGACGCTTTAGCTTGGGATGAAAGAATTCTGAATGTTTCTGATTTTGAATTTGAGAAAGTAGACCATAACAGGATATTAAGATTTAGTTGTTTAATCACTTCTTGTTATGGGGATTTTACTTATGAGGGACAAGTCAATGTATGAAGATAGAGATTATTTAACAATTCTAGAAGATATGATGAATACTACTAGAAATGATGTTGATAAATCTGAAGGTTCTTTATTGTGGGAATCTTTAGCCGCTACAGCTATTGAATTTGAAGTTCTTTATCAGGCTTTAGATGAAACATTAAAGAACGCTTTTATTACAACAGCTGATAGAGAAAATTTAATTAAACACGCTGAAACTTATAACCTTGTTCCTTATTCAGCTACTTATGCTGTAGTTCAAGCGGATTTTATTTGTGATGAAGGTGTAAGTATTGAGATAGGCTCAAGATTTACCTACAATCAAATATTCTATACTGTTATAGAAAAAGTCAATAACGTTAAATATAACTTAAGATGTGAACAAGCTGGTACAATTGGAAACCGTAATTTTGGACAATTGTTACCAGTTTTTTCTTTACAAGGCTTTAGATCCGCTAATATTACCGCTCTATTAATACCAGGTGAAGAAGTAGAAGAAACTGAAACATTTAGGCAACGTGTTATTCAGGCTATAGCTGGTGAAGCTTTTGGTGGTAACGCTCTTGATTATATTCAAGAAGTTAACGCTATAGCAGGGATAGGTGATTGTAAAATAATACGTTGTCCTAGAGGTGAAGGGAGTGTAGATGTAATTATAGTTGATTCTAATTTTGGCGTGGCTAGTGAAGAACTAGTAGAACAAGCTCAAGAAGCTTTAAGACCTTTAGATAAAAAGGTACCGCCTGAAATAGATAATTGTGGTACTGGTGTTGTACCTATAGGGCATGACACTATAGTAAGAAGTGCTACAGGCGTTGATTTGAAAATTAACTTTCAACTTTTATTTGATCCTGGTTATACCTATGAAAATGTAAAAGAAGAAGTTGAAACTCAATTCAAGGCTTACCTTACTGACCTAATAAAAAATTGGGGTGATACTAACAATTATGAAGAATCAATTCAGAAAAATTATGATGAACGCTTTATCTCAATTCAGATAAACAAAATAGGCAGTATCTTATTTGATATTCCTGGTATTCATGATTATGTTCAAGGCTCAATAAAAATTAACGGTTCTAGTGAAGATATTGATCTTCAATTTGATGAAATACCAGTATTTAAGGAAGCTGTTAATGAAGAATAAAATAAGTGTTTTAGATTGGGCTGATGATGTACTCAAGGATTATATCGAATATGAAGAAATAGCCGCCGCTGAAGATCCTGAATTTGAACGGTTATATAAACTTCTTGATAAATGGAATAAAAACTTTTTTCCTAAAACCGCTGATGAAGATGGTATTACTTTATTTGAACAGTTACTGAATATAACGCCTTTACCTAATGAAGATTTAGAAGATAGGCGTTATAGAGTTATAGCTAAACTAAACGCTAAACTCCCTTATACTGAAGTTCAATTAAGAAGAATATTAGGCGGTATTTTAGGCTATGATGGTTTTTCTCTTACAGTTAAAGATTTAATTTTAACGGTTTCTTTAGCTGAAGAAAACAATAATAAAATTCAAATAATATTTGAACTTCTTAAAGAAATAGTACCTATGAACATTCTGATAGTTATACACCAGTTCATTCTTAAGAGATTAAAAGTTTCTTATGGTGGCTGTGTAAAAGTAGGTAATAGAGTTAGAATATCTCCTTACAGACAAGAAGAAGTTCAAGAAGAAGGTATTATTTATTCAGGTGGTTATATCAGGATAGGTAACACTATCAGAATCAAGCCTAATAATGAATAATGAAGGTAAAGTAATATGAATGGTACAATTCTTACTACAGCAGGAAAAGCTGAATTACTAAACGCTCCTGTTTTACAGAAAAAAGTAAACTGGACAACTATTGTAGTTGGTGATGGTAATGGGGCTGGTTATATTCCTGAAGAAACACAAACACAACTTAAAAATCAAGTATGGTCGGGTTCTATTATAGATATTAGAGAAATAGCTTCAGGACACTTAGAATTTCATACTGTTTTACCAGCTGATGTAGGACCTTTTATTATAAGAGAAGCTGGTATTCTAAACGATCAAGGCGTTCTAGTAGCTATAGCTCCTGTAGAAGATCAAAATAAAGTATCTATTACAGGTTCAAGCGGTACTAGTAATGATATGGACTTTATTATTGAAGTCCTGGTTGATAACGCTGAATCTATTAATCTAACTATTGATCCTAATGTTGTTATTTCTACAAGGGAATATGTAGAATACTACATTAATCAAAGATTAAAACAATTTGAAGAAGAATTTGAACCATATGAATTAGAAGAAATTTCAGCTCAAGAAGCTGAAGGTATGTTTGATGAATAATTTTAAGGGCTTCTTAATGAAGCTCTTTTTTAATGGGGAAAAATGGCAGAAAAACTTAAAATAGAATACGCTGGTAAAAACACTGTACAAGGAATAGTAAACGGTGTAAAAAAGCTCTATGAAGAAGCTGGTTCAGTTTCTTTACTATTAGTAGTTAAAGCTAGTGAAGGTTATGAAGGTAAAGAAATAACCGCTACAAGCCTTGTAGACGGTTCAGTTTATACAGGTACTATTACTGAAGGTAAATGCCTTATTAAAGTTAAAACGCCTGGTGAATATAAAATAACTAATAACCTGAATGATAATACAGCTTCAGCTACAGTTGGTGAAGTGCTTAAAGATGATGTTTACTTTTCAGAATTTCACGCTACTATTACAGTTACGGTTCCTGAAGTTTTAATAGGTGAAACTATTACAGCTACTGATGGTGTTCATACTGTAGAAGCTAAAGCTGAAAGTAAAACAGTTCAATTAACTGTTTTCTATGCTGGTAGCTGGGATGTAAGTGTTAAAGGTACTGAATATGTTCAGAAACAAACAGTTTCTGTAGCTGAAGAAGATGAAGATAAA
>CANRHC010000072.1 GCA_947630305.1 uncultured Bacilli bacterium | reverse complement strand
GGTAGACGCACAGGACTTAAAATCCTGCGGGTGTTAAAGCCCGTGCCGGTTCAAGTCCGGCCTTAGGCACCAATTTGTTATTTCAAAAACTAAGTAATTAGTTTTTTTTATTTTGCTTATTAAAAAAACTCTTTAAAAAGAGTTTATTCATCTAAAATTAAAACATTATATTTTTTTAAACTATTATCATAAGTTATTTTTATTTTAGTATCTTTAAAATCAAAATCATCTGTTAAAATTAAATAACCTTTATCAGCCAATTCTTTACCATATAAATAATTATCCGCATCTTTTTTAAATTCTTTTTCATGTGTCTTAATATAAGCTTCTGTAGCTACTTTAAGCGTATTTTTTTCTTCTTCTAAAAAATTATTTTCATTATTAATATTTTGATAGGCAAAACTAACTCTTGTTATAGCTACACCAAAACCAATAGCAATAATAGCTAATAAAATAATTAATTCTTTAATTGCATATCCTTTATTATTCATTTTTTATTCACCTACTCTTATAAACATTGTACCATGTCTTAATAAGAATGTAAAATTTTATTTTTTTAGTCAAATAAAAAGCCATATTATCTAACATCTTTTAATATAGCTTCATAAGATCCATTTGGACTTTCAACAGTAATTTTTTCACCCTTTTTATGTCCAATAACAGCTTTACCAATTGGACTTTCATTAGATATTTTATTTTCTAATGGATCAGCTTCCATAGAACCAACTAATTCATATTCTTCAGTTTCACCATCATCATATAAAATAACAATGGTACTACCAACACCAGCAGCACCTTCACTATTTCCCTCAGCAATGGTACTATGTTCTAACTTAAATTCTAATTCTTTAATTCGTGCTTCTACTTGAGCTTGTTCATTTCTTGCTGCGTCATAATCAGAATTTTCAGATAAATCACCTTGAGCCCTAGCATCTTTTAAATCTTTTATAACTCTTGGTCTTACTACCGTTTTTAATTCTTGTAATTCTTGTTCTAATTCTAAATAACCTTTAGATGTTAAAATTATTGTTTCTTCATTTTGCATATAATTCATCTCTTTCTATAAATTTTATACTTGCTAATATTACAATAAATAAAATTATTTGTCAATCATTATTCGCATCATATCATTCTTTTTTAATTTATTGTTTACAGGCAATTTTATAATCATCCTAGGATGATTAGCACATTCTATAATATTATTATCTACATCATATATTGTATTAATCTGATATGAAAATGTTTCCATTTTTGGGCCAAAAAATTCAACATAATCACCTTTTTTAAATAAATTACGTTCCTCAATAGTTGCAATTTTATTTACATCATCATAATCTATTACTAAACCTAAAAAATCTTGATTAGATTCTTCTTTTCTTCCAATATAATATTGATCATTTTCATCTGGTAATTTTTGAAAAAATTGAGGTTGTGATTCTCTATTAGCACATCTATTTAAAACTTTCAAATAATATTTTATATCATTAATTGTTAATGTATTATTTAATAATTTATCAATCATTTTACGATAACACAATATAACAGTAGCTATATAATATATTCCTCTCATTCTTCCTTCAATTTTAAAAGAATTAACCCCTACTTCAATCATATCTTTCATATAAGAAATTAAATTTAAATCTTTACTTGACATACTAAATAATTCTTTTTCAGAAGTTTCAAAAGTCCAACGGCAAACTTGAGCACAACCACCCCTATTAGCATCACGATTAGTTAAAACATTAGACATAATACAACGTCCTGACATACTAGTACACATAGCTCCATGAATAAAACACTCTAATTCTAAATTAGTTGTTTCTTTAATTTTTTTAATATCTTCTTTTATAGCTTCTCTAGCTAAAACAATTCTTTTAACATTATATTCTTGATAAAATTTAGCAGAATATTCATTTAAAATACTAGCTTGAGTAGATAAATGAACTTCTAAATTAATTTTTTCATTTTTAATTAAATCTAGAATATACAAATCACTAGCAATTATAGCATCTACACCAATATGACTTAAATTAATTAAATACTCTTTTAAACCATCAATATCTTCATTGTGTAATATTATATTAACAGTTACATAAACTTTTTTATTTAAATTATGAGCATATAAAACTGCTTCTTTAATTTCATTTAAATTAAAATTTTTAGCATTAGCTCTTAAACTATATCTATCTCCACCAATATATACAGCATCTGCTCCATACAAAAAAGCAATTTTTAATTTTTCTAAATCACCGGCTGGCGCAAGTAATTCCACTTTATTCATTTTAAATTCCTCACTTTAATTGATAAATCGTTTTTTGATTTAAAAAACCACTTGTTTGATTATCTATTTTATTATAAATAAAAGCTTTAATTAATTCATCAGTATCTAAATTAGTATTAAAAGAATTAATTAAAAAAGCTAAAACATTATCTTCATCTTTTAAAAGATTTCCATTATATATTTTATCATCATATAATACAGTGCCATAATTATTTTCAACACTTAAAAAAGGCATTTTACTAATACTTTCTTTTAAATTTAAAATTTTCTTAGGTTTATAATTAAAATGAAGTGCATAATTAGTATTTAAAGTTCTTCTTGAATACATATAACTTAAATGTCCTAACCCATATAAAACTAATTTTTTATGAGTATTTTTTAATATTTCTTTAGTTTCATTTAAAGTAATATCAGGTGAAATAACAACCGAATCAACTTTTTTCAAATAAGCATTAATTGTATAATAATTACAATTAGCATGAACCATATATAATATTTTAGTTAATTTTAAATCTTTAATTAATTCATAAACTCCTAAATCTTCAAAAATAATTCCTTTAATATTATTTGGAAGATTATTAATTATTTTTTTTAAATTTTTAGTATCTAAAGTATCTAATAATCGATTTAAATAAAGATAAGCATTATTTATAGTAATATCTTTTAATTCATAAGTTTTAGTAAAACCCACGCAAAAAGAAGATAATGGAAAAACATAATTTACATTATCATATTCTTTTAAACTAATACTTTCACTAACAATAATTAAATAATTAAGCTGCTTCATCTTTTCTTACACTTATACTCAAACCATCGCCAACATCATAAAATTTAGTAATATATTCTTCATTTGTATTTAAAAATTCAATATATCCTTCAATTTTTTTGACAAGTTGTCTTAGATTCTTACTTTCTATTTCATCTGAATGACCAACATAACCATGAAATTTTAAATTATCAGTAATGATTGCCCCTTTAGGTGCTAAAAAATATTTATATTTTTCAAAAAATTTCATATTTTGACCTTTAGCAGCATCAATAAATATTAAATCATATTTATTTTCTTCGGATAAATTTAAATCTAATGCATCTTGAAAAACAACATTTACTTTTTGATCAAAACCACATTTTTTAACATTTTTTAAACATTCCATATAATTAGTTTCATCTTTTTCAATTGTCGTTACTTTAACAAGAGGAGCACTTGAAGCCATTAAAATTGCTGAATAACCTATTGCTCCACCAATTTCTAAAATATTTAAATAATTATTATTTTTGATAAATTTCATAATAAAAGCAATTGCATCTTTTCTTATAATAGGAACATTATGATCTTTAGCATAATTTTCCATTTCCATTATTAATTCTTTCATTTATTATAACACTACTTTCTAAATACAACCAATACTAGACAACTCGGTAGTTTTAGCATAAAATTCATTTGCTGTTGTTAAAAAAGTTATCTGTCCTGTACAAGTATTAGCTACAAAATAATAATAATTAGTAGAACTAGGATTTAAAGCAGCTTTAATACTTGATAATGATGGACTACAAATTGGTCCAATAGGTAGTTTACCATTCATTGAGCCATCCGTCAATCTTGTATTGTAAGGATTACTATTATTTAAAACATCCCATGTTTCAGAATCTTTACCCATTTCCTTTTTAGCACCGTAAAAAGCTGTTACATCACTTCCTAAACTCCAATTTTCTGCTAATCGTTTATAAAAAACTTGAGATACTATAGAACGTTCTTCATCACTATTAGCTTCTTTTTCAATAATAGATGCCATCGTAAATAAATCATGAACTGAATAATTATTAGCAAGCATTTCATCTTTTAAATCTTCTAATTTAACAGCAGTATGATCTAAAATTGCTTCAATCACTTCCTTAGGTGTAATATTATTTAAAAATTCATAAGTATCTGGAAATAAATAACCTTCTAAAGGATAATAAATCTGATCATCTAAAATATCAGAAGTTAAAAACCAATACTTAGTTATTAAATCTTGTAAATATTCTTCATCTTCTAAAGTATTCAAAAATTCACTTTTACTAAAATTAAATTTATCAGCTAATTCTATGGCATAATCAGTTATTTTTTTACCTTCAATTAAAGTAATAGAAGAAGAATTAATTTTTACATCACCATTACTAAATTTTATTAACATATCTTCTGGTTTCATACTAGAACTAAGTTCATATTCACCAGCTTGAATATTCACTTTATTAAAAAATAAATAAACATCTAAAACTAAATCACTTTTAATTAAACCAGATTTGGCCAAATTCTTAGCTATAGTAGTTTTATTAGTTCCCGGTAAAATTGTAAATAAAACAATATCATTATTATTATCTTTTGGCTTAATTCCCCAAAAATAAAAACCAACACCCACAAACAATAACAATATTAAAACAACTGATATGATTATTAAAACTTTTTTCATTACTATCCCTCTTTACTCTTTTCAGTTAATTTAGCTAAAATTGATTCTACTGTAAACCATTGTTCTTCACTTTCTAAAGGCAATAACTCTTTTTTTTCACCATTTTCTTTATATATATTAGCATATACTCTTTTACAACCTAACTCATCTTCAGTATTATCAGTATAAATAATAAACTTTTTTTGATTATCTTTAGTTGTAAATAAATATAAAACTTCACATTCTTTTATTTTTCCTTTATCATCTTTAATTTTAATAACACTACAAGTTTTGTTCATCAACAGCCTTCCTTTCCTTCAAATAGGTATCTAATATAATAGCTGATGCTACATTATCTATATTTTTTTTCCTTTTTTTACGACTATGATTTGATTGAATTAATATTCTTTCAGCTTCAACTGTTGATAATCGTTCATCGATTAAATGAATAGGCAAAGAAAAATATTTACTAAGAACTTCTTTAAATTTTAAACTTCTTTGGGCTGCAAAACCTAAAGAATTATCCATATTTTTAGGTAAACCTAAAACAAAATCAGTAATACCTTTTTCATTAACAATTTTTTTTAACAACTCCATACATGATTCATAATCTTCTTCTTTAATAAAAAAAGTTTGATATGGAATTGCAATTTGATTAGTTTTATCACTTAAAGATATTCCAACTGTTTTAGTCCCTACATCTAAACCTAAAAACCTCATTTTAAAACTTCTCTTAATAAATAGGCTAAAATATCGGCTCTTTCTAAACTTTCAATCTTGCCTCTTGCATCTTGAAAAGTAGATATATATCCTGGATCACCGCTTATTAAATAACCAGTCAATTGTTTAATTGGATCATATCCTTTTAAAGAAAGACTTTCACATACTTCTTTTAAAGTAAGTTTAATATTTGCCCTTTGCAACATTTCAACATCAAAAAGAGTTGTATTTTCCATATTCCACCTCAATCATAACCAATATAATTGTATCAAAAAACTAATTATATTACAAGATAACTAATTTTAACTCCATTTCCAGTTTCTTATCTCTTCCATATCAATGCCATTTTCTTTAACATATTTAAGATGTTTATCTAACATTTTTTCACAATATCTAGCTAATTTCGTACCATCAAAATTTGGTAAATGTTTAATTGCTAATAAAGCTAAATGGTATCTATCTAATTTATTTTGAACTCGCATATCAAAAGGTGTAGTAATAGTCCCCTCTTCAATATAACCTCTTACATGTAAATTTTGATTTTGTCTTTTATATGTTAATTCATGAATTAAATTAGGATAACCATGAAAAGCAAATATTATAGGTTTATTTATAGTAAAGATGTAATTATATTCTTCATCGCTTAAACCATGAGGATGAATATTTTTAGGTTGTAGACGCATTAAATCAACAATATTTACAACTCTTACTTTTAAATTAGGAATAAACTCAGTTAATAATTTACTAGTAGCCATAATTTCTAAAGTTGGTGTATCACCAGCACACGCCAAGACAATATCCGGATTATTATCAATATCATTAGAGGCAAAAGACCAAATACCAAGACCATTTTTAGTATGTCTTAAAGCTTGTTTCATTGTAAGCCATTGAGGCCTAGGATGTTTACTCGCTACAATTACATTAATATAATTTTTAGTTTGTAAACAATGATGAACTGTACAAAGTAAAGTGTTGGTATCACAAGGCAAATAAATCCTTGAAATACTAGATTTTTTAGTCATAATATGATTTAAAAAACCAGGATCTTGATGAGTATAGCCATTATGATCTTGTTGCCAACAATGACTAGTTAATAAAATATTTAATGAAGATATAGGTGCACGCCATGATATTTCTTTACTAACCTTAAGCCATTTAGCATGTTGACTTACCATTGAATCTATAATTCTAACAAAAGATTCATAACTATGAAATAAGCCATGTCTTCCAGTTAATAAATACCCTTCTAACCAACCTTCACACATATGTTCAGATAAATAAGAATCTAAAACTCTTCCTTCAGAATCTAAATATTCATCAGTATTTTCTTTAGTTAAATACCATTGTCGATTAGTTTGTTCAAAAACAGCATTTAATCGATTTGATAAAGCTTCATCAGGACCAAATATTCGAAAATTCTTAGGATTAAATTTAATAACATCTTTTAAATAGGAACCTAAATTACGCATATCTTCACTAATAGTTTGACCAGGATAACCAATATTTAAAGCATATTTTAAAACATTTGGTAATTCTAATTCTTTTAATATTTTACCACCATTAGCATTAAAATTAGCACTCATAGCTAAAGAATGATCAGGAGCTAAAGACAAATATTTTTCATTTAAAACGCCATTTTGATCAAACAATTCTTCAGGATGATAACTTAATAACCAATCATTTAAACGTTTTAAACTTTGAGGATCTTTTTTAGTAACTTCTATAGGAATTTGATGAGATCTAAAAGTACCTTCAATTAATTTTCCATCAATTTCTTTAGGACCAGTCCATCCTTTAGGTGTTTCTAAAACAATCATAGGCCAAAAAGGTCTTTCATTATTGTTATCATTTCGAGCAGATTGTTGAATTTTTAAAATTCGTTCAATAACTTCATCCATTACTTTAGCCATTTGTTCATGTAATAATAAAGGATCATTTCCTTTTACATAATAAGGAGCCCATCCACAACCTTTTAAATAAGAATCCAATTCTTCTTTACTAATTCTTGCCAAAACAGTCGGATTAGCAATTTTATAACCATTCAAATTTAAAATTGGTAAAACTGCTCCATCAGTTTTAGGATTTAAAAATTTATTACCATGCCAACTTGTAGCTAAAGGACCAGTCTCAGCTTCACCATCACCAATTATAACAGTGGCAATTAAACTAGGATTATCAAATACTGCTCCAAAAGCATGAGCTAAACTATAACCTAATTCACCACCTTCATTAATACTTCCAGGAACTATTGGAGCAACATGACTTGAAGTACCAAAAGGAAAACTAAAATTTTTAACAAATTTTGTTAAACCATCTTCATCTAAAGTTATATCAGGATAAACTGCACTATAAGTTTTTTCCAAATAAGAATTTACCATAGTAGCTTGACCTGCATGACCAGGACCACTAATCCAAATCATATTCAAATCATATTTTTTAATAACTCTATTACAATGAACATAACAAAAATTTTGAGCAGGTGCACTCCCCCAATGGCCAACTAATTTAGATTTAATATCTGTAAATTCTAATGGTCTTCTTAATAAAACATTACTTTTTAAATAAAGACATGCCACTGAAAGATAATTAGCAGCCCTAAAATATCCATCAATTAAATTAATTTCTTCATTACTTAGTACCGGCATTACAATCCCTCTATTCTATAAAAAATTATACAATAGATGTTAAAAAAAAGGAAGAAAATTTTAAAGCATTTTTATAATAAAAAAAGATAAAATTAAAAAAGCCAATAAAGGCTTTATAAACTAAATGGTCGAGAAGACAGGACTCCCATGTTTGACACTTTATTAATTTAATATTCAATTTTTCCTAGATTTTATCTAGTTTTTTTATTTTTTAATCTT
>CANRHC010000071.1 GCA_947630305.1 uncultured Bacilli bacterium | reverse complement strand
GGGTAATTTTTTTCTACTTCATTATCAGAAAGAAAGTGTATTTTATAGAGTTGGGTTTTATCCAGATCAATATCAATGAGTCTTCTTATAACTATCTCTACATAGCTATCAAATAATTCATTAGGAATTAGAAAGCCCGTTATTTGGTTATATACAGAATTTTTACCCGCTGTATCATTATCACCTAACAATATAGTAGTGGTATCTTTCTGTTTGAGCCTCGGTATAATGTACTGATTAAACATTTTAGATTTATTGCTTTCTGAATCTAAAACTTCATTATTTCGTACTATACCAGTTAAACAGTAGTTAGCTTTGCCACTCTTTCTTAGGCTCCATGAGTCGTACATACCCTCACAAATATATATTTCTGAGCTGTTTGGTTTTACAGTATCTGAGTTGTAGGGTATTTCATTTTTTATAGTGACGCCATTGTCTGCATAGTATTTAATATAAGCTTTCTTGTACTTAGAGTTTTTATAGTCATTAGTCCAGCCACAGGGGCTATTATCACTATACCAAACCTCATAGGGGTAATCATTATATAGAGCGTTATAAGTATCTCTAGTTAGAGGAGCACCCGTTAGGGTAATCTCCTCATTCTGGTACCATGTTGGTAAAATAATACGTCTATCTTTTAGACGGTATCCGATTTTATCGATATTAATATCTCTATCATCAAGCCCCCGTTTATACAGGTCTTGAGCTATAATTCCTTTAAATTTGGGATCATTTAAGGTATCATAATAATTGTAAATGTCATTACTCAGTTTGTTTGGGGTTCTCTTTCTGGTATTTAATGGAATCCCTTTTTTTTCTGCCATTATTCTAATAGCTTCACTATCAGAAATACTGTTTCTAATAGCATAAACGGAAATTTTATCGTAACTAATACCAGTGGCGGGATTAACCATAAGCCCGTTATGGTCTTCTCCATTCCTACTATGTTCGTGAGCATAAATCTTTTTTTTCTCACCAGCTCCAAAATCTGGTAATTCTGGGAAATCTTTAGCCCTTATTCTGAGTTCATCTCTACCGCTTTTACTATATTTAATATTTAAATCATTTAATAATTCAGTCCACGGGTATACCGCTTTAATCTTCATACCGATATTTGTTGTATCGGCTTTACAAGTGTTATTTATGTTATTATCTTGCATTAATTGTATTTCTCCTTGTATAAGTGAATTTAAAAAACTACTTTAATATTTCTTCAATTTTGTATTCGAGATAATCCAGATCATCCTCAGTAAAATCTAATATCATTTTTTTTACTGTTTCGTTATCAATGGAATTAGCTAAATTTACCAGCTGTTGGTCTATAGCAAAAAATTTCTGTTTAATCTCTAATAATTCCATAGCTTAAAATCCTTTCTATCAGGTTAAACTAAACGAGAGGGGATAAATCACCTGCAAAATTTACCCCACTCTAAACAAATAAAATTAACTAACTACTACCAATTTTTCTCATTGTGTAGTATAATTAAAGTCTAGATTAGATTAATAAAAAAGACGTTCTTGTCGTTCTCTTAAAGCACTCTTAGAACATTCTTTAAGCGTCTAAAAACATTCTTAAGGGGCGTCCTATTAAAGAAGGAGGTTTATTAATTTAATCATCTGAAATAAATCTAAAAATTAAAACGTTGTCTGTCTGGTAAACTTCAACGTTTTTTTTATTTCTCTTAAAACAAATTCCAAACTTCATAATAGAATCCTTTTTATTATAGATCGCAATGTAATCATCTGCAAATCCCTTTTTAATGTAAACGTTTAACTCCCCCTAAAAAGATTCAAGGCTATACAGGAAAAAATCTGCTCCAAATTGCTATCTAATGGAAAAAAGAGAGGGATTAAATAAAATATAAGTTAGATAAATAATTTTGTGCGTATTTTGTTCTTTAAAAAGTCTTATAATTAGTGGTTATGTGATATAAAAGACTTTTATCTTTCGTGATTATAAGTTAAACCTTTAAAATAGTTTCGTATTCAAGTTTTGCATACGCTGCAGATAAAAAGATAAATCCTAACCCCATATTACCCTTAATTTAAAAGTTTATCAACTCATTGACTTTCTGGGTAATCGGTTTTTTCCATAAATCATTATATTCACTCAGCCTAATTGACAGTTGTTCCCCCGTCTCTATTAATTCCATTTTACGATACAAATAGTCTTCTTCTTGTATTTCATCAAGAATATCTAGCGTTACCGCTAGCCCTTTTACCAGCTTAACGAGTACAGGGTTAATATCAGCATTGGTTGAATCAAATAAGAAAGTATCAAACTGATTAAGTTCACTTGTACCAGCTTGTAACTGTTCGATCATTCGTGAAAGCTTTCTTTTTTGTTTAACCGTTAGACTCTTTCTGATTAATGCTTTATAAAAGGTTAAATCAGATATAAAAAATCTTAACTCTTTTACCGTATCGTATAAATCTGGGGCTTCTTCTTGTATAGAATCTTCTTCAAATTCATACAGGTCAATTACACTCTCTCTAAAATCGTAAAAATCAGTCATGGTCTTAATTCTCCATACAAATAATTGTTAAATTCAACGGCTGGTATTCTACCTTTTATTACCAGTAGATTTTTTTCAGCCCTTTTTTTGTTTAACTGCTGAATGACTTCATAGGCTTTGGTTTTACCACACTCTAAAATATCCATTACATCATTAGAGTTGTACCAGCCACTCGACTTGTAAAAATTTTTGTCCATAGTAAAAACTGCTCCTATTGTATTCTATATTTAATAATAACATAAATTATCCGACAAAGTCAAGTAAAATACGAAAAAAATTTAAACGTTTTCAGAAAAATTGCTCTCTCTCAGATGCCCGGTAGGTACCATACATTTTTTAAGTACCTCATTTTTTAAATGGGGGGTGAGCTTGTACTAATTATTATATTATTTGACGTTTATTTGTTAGCGTCTGCTATTAACCTGGGTCTAATTATCTTCTTATTTGTACAAGTCTTAAGCTAAACGATAGAATCATTAGTTACAGGTTATTTAATTATTTCTGCTAGTCTGCTGCTGCAGGTGTTACTATTAGAGTCCATAATAAAATAAGCGTGTTACTATCTGTTTTAATCCAGATTATTTAACACGCTTTAAAAGTAAATAAGTTATTAGATTCTTTTTGATTGAATAATTAATTTTATGCTAATTGAGTAATATTTTTTATTCTTTCTGTTTCGGCTGTTATTGTGCTATTAACGCTATTTCAAGCGAATTAAGCACGTTTAAAAGCCTTGCAAGCTTAAATTATTACTGTTAATTGATATTACATTCTATTTGTTTAATCTTCTTGTATACTTTTGTATACTCGTATACTACTGTATACTACTGATAATACTAATGATTTAAAGTTTTCCTTTTTCTTCATATTCTTATTATTTATTTATTTATTTATTTATTTATTTATTTATTTGTTTGTTTGTTTGTTTGTCTATTTAATCTATTATCATTCTATTGATATTAATAATCTTTAATCTATTAACTAATATAAGCCTGCTATTACTAATATAGAGCTTATACCATACAGATATATAATCCTCTTAAAGTTCGTTATACCGCTCTATTTCATGGTCTATTATTTCTCTAATAACATCGCTATAAGTAACATCTTTGGCTACTTTTATAGAGTCAATAAAATCAAATTGATCGGCTTCAATTGTTACAGAAAGTGATTTTTTATTACCTTTTTTCTTAAATTCTTCTTTTTTGGCTTGAGTCATTACCTTATTTAAAAAAGGATTTTTCTTGTATTTCTTTTTTCTTTCTTCTTGAGTTAATTTTTTTTCTTTTTTGCTTTCTGTTTGGCTTTTTTGACTCTTTAAAACTTGAGTATCTTTAATATCACTCATTTAAAATATCTCCTTGTATCAATTATTAAAAGTATTAATTAATCACTGGGGCTATCTAATTAATCTAAATGACTAAAATAACAAGTATCTTAATTATTGACTTAACAGATATGGCTTTTTGATTTATTATCAATTTTTATATCTTAACAGGTTGAATTTTTTCGATTTGTTCTTTTAATAATCTATCGTATTCAGCTGGTGTAACCATGCCATGCTTAGCATTGAACCATATTTTTTTATCAGTATCTTTTAAATCAAATAATGGCTCTAATTCTATGTATTCGTTACAGTGAAATATTATTTTTGGGATCATTGATTTAACCTCTTTCTTTAATTTTTAGGGCTTTTTTAGACTAAAACTCAGAGTATAACTGAATTTTTAAAGTCTATTTTTTAAAAAATGTTTTTTTGATTTTATATATTAATTATAGCATATTAATATTTTATTTTAATGTATTTTATAGATATTTCCTATATCTTTCTTATAAGTAATTATATATTTCTTATCTATAATTTTGGTCATATATAGGATATTTTATATATATTTTATAGTATTATATTCGTTAATTTTAATATTTATTCATTCACATATTAATAGTATAAATTATATATATTTTATATTTTAATAAATATTATTTATATATCTTATATATTAGATTTAATTATATTTTAAATGTGATTTAAAGTCAGATAAAATACATTATAAGACTTTTTATTTGTGAGTCCAGCCTAACAATTAAACTCTATCATTCTATCTTATATTATAATTTACGCTTATTAAATATTGTACTTTATGGGTAATTTTTAACTATATTTTATATATTATTAATATTAAAAGTCTAAATATTTTATATATATTTTATAGTTAGATTTATATATTAACTATCATAAATAATTATTTTAGCGTTTCTTTAATCCAGATTTATACCCTATCAGCTAAAAACTCCATTACGATACGTTACAGGAATTAGGGGGTTAAATCGTTATTATTTGTAAATGGTTTTACAAATTAGCTATACAGAAATATCTAGCATTAATCTATAGTTATAACTTTCTGATATAACTTCTTTATTTCTGTTATTTCAGAAAGTAATAAAATTCTGGCGTTTATTTCAGAATCCTATTAAATTCATTGCGTTTAGTAATATCAGTATTTGCCTAACTTTCTCTAATTTTAATGGATATGCCTCTAAAACGTCCAAAAACCCCTCTAATTTGAAAGTAACAGTAATTAGGATATTTAATATTAAGCTTATAATTATCTTTTAATTTAGGGGCTATTTTGGGCACTGTTTTTTCTTATAGCTCTAATTTTTGGCTGTTAAATGAAAAATTAAGATTATAAATCGTGTGGATAAATACGATATGTTTTATATTATATTTAATATATAACTATTTTTTTATGTTACCTATACAATAGAAAGTTAAGCAATAATATTTCTACCATAAAAGTTTTTTTAAATGCTAGTTATTACCTGCTCCAAATCATTAAATTAGTTATTTTTCTGAGTATAACCATTAATTATTTTTCCAGTCTGCAGCACTTGGGGGTGTAATTGGTTTTATTTCTTCTTAAATAAGGGGGCAATTATTTATTACCTCACTTGGGGTAAAATGCGAACCCTATTTTAACTACAGCTAATTTGAATTGAATCTATAGAAAGTGGAATTTAATAACCTTCTTGAATGCAAACCCTATTTTAAATATTACAGGGGGGTAAACTATGCGAACCCCCACTGCAGCATGATAGATATTTATGTTTTTTATAAAAACTTTATGAGGGCTTCCTGCTGCAGCCGCTGGGTTTAATTTGTGACACATCCTTAAATAGTTTTAGGCTTGAATGCAAATAAGATTTAGGATTAAAAAAAGGGGGGGGCGTTAAATTATTAAAATTTAAGTTTAATCAAGAAAGCTCTAAAAGAAAGAATAAGCCATACAGAAAGAAAGTGTACTCGTTTACAACCACTTAACCAGCACCTATTTTTTTTAACCAGTAGAGTGGTTATTTTTTTTACCCTTATTTGAGTAATTTTTATATAGCAAATAAAAGCGTTTTTCCTGGGATTGGAAATACTTTAATTTTACCATTTTAGCTTATTTATATGAAATATATTGCTTTTATCTCTTGACTTTTATATCAAAATCTGATATTATATAGTTATAAGTGTTATTTAATTGTTATCTTTAATAACTATTAACGTTAATATTTCTCATATATCTGTATTCTCCATAATTGCCCTTTTAATAGTAATTATGGTTTTTTTTATCCTTTTAACCACTAAACGAGAAAAAACCAACTTTACTCTATATATATCTTCTTAATTCTATATATATATACTTTTTATTAAATTAAAGAAATAATGGTTAAGTGGTTGTAAATAGTTTCAATGATCAATTTTAAAATGTAAACTTTACTTCTGTACAGCACTTTTTCCCCTTTAAAGTATGTAACTTTTTCAACCAGTAAAATAAGTTACTGGTTATAGACTGGTTAACTGGTTATAAACGTTTACATTTAATCGTTTACATTTAATAAAATAGGGGTAAAACTTAAAAATTATTCTTTAGTTACTACTATTACCAGCTAAACAGAAAAAAAAGCCCATTAAAAATTAATTTAATGAGCTTGTAAAATTATAAAGTTACATCAATGTTAAAATCGTTATCTACACAGTTGTAAAATTCATCTGGGATATGAGTAAACTCTAAAAGTCTCCCAGTTGTTTTATGATAGACTCTATCATAATGTAATTTAACTTTTTGATTATAATAATATTTCTTTATCTTAAATACGAATCCTAGAGCTTCCAGCTGTCTTTTAAATTCTGAAAAAAAACTTTCAAGGCTGTAATCAGATTTATAATGATTAATTTCTTTAAATCCGTTGTATAGATCGTAAACATCTGAATTAATACAGAAATAATCGTAATCATGAGCCGTGCAAGGTACTATCTTCTTTTTTAACCATTCAGAATTATATATAAAATCTAAAATCGGATTATTATTAACCTTAAATTCATTAGATTTATAATGATGTTCATCTGATAGGGTAAACTCTTTATTCTTTTTTAGCCTCAAATAACCGTCTAGAGCCCAGTTAAATATAGCTGGTAATTCATTTATTAATTTTTCTTCAAGCTTGTAATCTTTAGGCTTGTAAACGCTACCCTCTATATTAATTAATTTATTATTTGGGTTGGTAAAATGATACGGAAATTGAACAAACATAAAACGTCTTTCAGTACCGCTAGATTTATCTTCAATTTTAAAATCATTATTTCCACAGATTATTAATTTAGAGCGTGTTACAAACTCTACAGGATTATGGTAATACTTTCTACCCGTTATAGGATCACCAGCTGTAATACGCTTTATAATTTTTTCGCTACCGTATAAGCTACTTTTTTCTTCTTCCGATATATTTAAAAAACTTTCACTTAAACTTATAGCGTGAACAGGGTCTTTTAAGTTTTCAATTGCTACATCTGTTACAGCTTTATCACTGAATAATTTTCTAATAATATTTAAAAAAGTGGTTTTTCCATTGCTCCCATTACCTAACAGAATTAGACAATTTTGCAAATTAGTGTCGTACTGTCCAAATAAAACATAGCCCGTAAACTCTTGTAACATTCTTTTTTTATCTGCTAATATAGCGTTCTGTTTTCTAATTTCTTCAGTATCACCTAAACTATTATTAAAATTAGAATCCACCAGCCCTTTTACAGGTTCCAGACTGCTAGATAAAAATTTTTGCCACTCTAGAGCCACTTTAGCGTTAGGATCGTAATCAAAATCACTGTAGAAAGTCATTTTATCAGACGGGTTATGTTCTTCTTTAAAATAGTAATCTCCATTGTTCAAATATAGAGTACCATTCCTAAATACAACTACATCATTTTTGTTAAATTCTATATTAGGATTTAAGATATTATCTTCACATTCTAACAGGTGTCTTAACGGTTTTAGTCTATTACCCTTTTTAAATTTCTGCCCTAACTCATTGGATATTAAGTTATCGATGATTTTATCGTCTACAGACTCCCAGACAATACCATTAAAGATATAAAATCCTAGAGCGGGATTATACAATATTCTATCTTCATATTTATCTTTAATAGCTTGCACAATTTCGCTATCATCTGGTGCGGTATTAAGTCTAGTTTTAAGTAACTCTATATCTTCACTACTAAAAACTTTCAGGTCTTTTAAATCCTTAATTAGGGTATTTATCTGGTAATCTGAAAGCTTTCTTTTAATTGGATTAATAATTTGATAATAGTAATCATTAAAAGTTTTGTGTTCGTGATTATAATGTAATCCCAGGTATGCCAAACTATGGATACGTGTTTTTCTCAGTGGTGCGAGTGATCTTTCATTTTCCAGATAGAAATCATTAATATCTTTACAGCCATTGGGGTAATTTTTTTCTACTTCATTATCAGAAAGAAAGTGTATTTTATAGAGTTGGGTTTTATCCAGATCAATATCAAT
>CANRHC010000070.1 GCA_947630305.1 uncultured Bacilli bacterium | reverse complement strand
TTTGACATTTTTATGGGAACTTATTCCTTTACATTGTTTGAAATTTATTAACTGGGAACTTGCTATTTAATTCTTCCATTTTTTAAGATGGTTTACAATAAAAAATGTCTAATTTTACTGTACATAAAAAAGCCTTAATGGCTTTTTAGTTTACTATGCAGGTACAACAGTTATGTCGCCTTTTAATACAGCATTCATAGATGCGTTTTGAGCATCAACATCATTAGCTTTTTTAGTGTCAACAAATTCAACAACTACATAATAATAAACGGTTGTTTGATTACTAGCATTAGCAGAAATTTTATCTTCAAATAAATATTCATCTGGACTTTGTTTAACAAGTTGGGCACTTCCTAATAATGATGCACCAGTTAAAGCTGTTTCATCTTTTTCACATTCTTCATAAAATTTAGTAGTTTTTCCTTGTTCAAATCCTTCTATTTCTGTGAAATCTCCTTCTGTTGCAGCTTCGCTTTTATGATGACATTCAAAGAAATTACTATTTCCATTTGCATCTTTTGTCATATCAACTTTTTGACTACCTCTATAAATGGAAACTTTAATTTCATCATCTTTGAAATCATTTTGAGTAACATCATATTTAATAGCAATATCTGTTACAGAATCTTTTGTACCTTTACTATTATCAGCTGTTACAGTTAAAGCTGCAACTTCTTTATGTCCAGGATAAACATCTGTTGCTGTAAATTGTCCAGCAGCTCCTTCAACACTTCCAACAATAGTAGTGCTTGCTACAGATCCGGCTGTTAAACTAGTTGATCCAGTATCATCAGATTGACTACGATTATCTTGAACAGTTGCTGTGAAAAATGCAAATGTTGCTCCTACAACAGCTACTAATAATGTTGAAACAGCTATGACTGTTAATAGCACCATGTTTTTCTTTTCCATTTCTTAACTCTCCTCTCTATTATCAATAATAACAAATGCATTTAATTTTTTCAATATTTTTTAATAATTTTTGACAAAATAAAAAAGCCTAAGGCTTTTAAATTTTTGCTATGCTGGTTCAACAGTAATATTTCCTTCTAATGAAGCATTCATAGACGCATTTTGACCATTAATATCAGTTGCTGTTTCTTTATTTACGAATTCAATGACAACATAATAGAATACTTGAGTTTGACTACCTGTTGAAGCTTCAATTTTGTCTTCAAAAGAAATAGATCTATCAGAAGTTTTTAAAGTTTGAGCTTTGCCAACAATTTTGGCACCAGTTAAAGCAGATTCATCTTTTTCACATGTTTCGTAAAACTTCATTGAACCTTCTGGAATTTCAGCTTCTGGTGTAACATCTCCTTGGTTTAATTTATCACTTACATGATGACAACCAAAGAAATTATTATTGCCATTTTCATCTTCAGCTTTTGATACAGTATCTATTTTTGAACCATCTTTACGATAAATAGAAACTTTAATTTCATCATCAGCATAAGTATTACTAGTAATATTATATTTAATAGCAATATTTGTTGAAGAATTAGTTTTACCATCACTATTATCAGCTGTAACACTTAAAGCTGCAACTTCTTTATGTCCCGGATAAACGTCTGTTGCTGTAAAATGTCCAGCAGAACCTTCAACACTTGCAACAATAGTAGAACTTGCTACAGATCCAGCTGTTAAACTAGTTTTACCATTATCTTCACTTGCAGAACGATTATCTTGAACAGTTGCTGTAAAGAATGCAAATGTTGCTCCAATAACAGCTACTAATAAAGTGGCAACAGCAATAACTGTCAATAACACCATATTTTTCTTTTCCATTTTTCTTTACTCTCCTCTCTATTATCAATATTAACAAATATTGGTATAATTTTCAATTATTTTTAGATTTATTTTTTCTTATTATAAACAAAAATGACAATTCCAAAAATAGCTAATAGTCCACCAATTATAATTACTGGTATAAAAGGAAAATTAATCTTATCAATATTTTCATTTAAAACTTCGCTACTATTTACTTTATCTTGATTTTGATTATTATCTTCTTTGCCTTTTTCATCTTCTTTATTAGCATCCTCTACTTCATCATTTTTATAATCATTATCTTCACTAATAGTTAAATCTTCATTAAAATCAATAGTATTAATATTTCCATTATCATTATTTGGAGTTTCTACATAATCTGTATTTATTTCTTGATTATTTAATGGTAATTCAATATTTAGATTGTTTTCTGCATTATTTGATTCATTTTTAGCATCTTCAATTATAGTATTATTATCTTCAATATTTGAATTATTTTTATTTTCTTCAATATTTGAATTATTTTTATTTTCTTCAATATTTGAATTATTTTTATTATCTTCAATATTTGAATTATTTTTATTATCTTCAATATCTGAATTATTTTTATTATCTTCAATATTTGAATTATTTTTATTTTCTTCAATGTTTGAATTATTTTTATTTTCTTCAATATTATCTTCTATAATTTGATTTTCTGTTTTATTAGAATTTTCTTTTTCTTCACTTTTTAACCAATCTACTTTAGCAGTTTGTTTTATCATATTACCTGCTTCATCAACTATTTCAAAAGTAAATTCTCCATTTTTATAAAAATAATATTCATTACTACCATTATTGTTTAAAACTGTTATTTTTTCATCACTATTTATAGTTGCTTTAACTACTTCACTATTTGTAATTTTTTCATATGAAATAGTAGCATTTAATTCCTTATCTATCCAATCTACTTTTGCTGTTGTAGAACCAACATTACCATATTCATCTGTATAATTAAAAGTAAATTCACCATTTTCTTTAAAAATATAAGTATCACTATTATTGTTATTATTAATTGTAATTTTTTTACTTGGATTAACTAATTTAGCTTCTACATCTTGATTAGTCAAATAAGTGTGATTATATTCTATATCAGCTGTTGGTTCACTTATTTTAGTAACATCTTCATAAAGATTAAACATTGATGCTGACATATAATTACCATAAGTTTTTAAACCAGTAATTTTAAGATATAAAGACTCTATATTTTCATCTATATTAATTGTTTTAACATCATTATTTAAAGCTAAATCTTCTTCTTTAATTGTTTGCCAATTTTCTTTATCCATACTAGCTTCAATTTTTATTTTTGAAACTATACCATTTAATCCATCTTGCCTTGGTATATAATCTATTTTAGATACAAATGCTCTTTTATCAAGTTTAATAATTAGATATTTTTCATTATCAGATCCATCCCAATTAGTATGCCACATAGTATTAATATTGCCATCTATTGCATTATTTACAGCATTATTTGCACTTTTTAATTCTTGTGATGAAACACTATCAATTGATAAACGATTAATTGGAATATACTTTTTAGTTTCATCTATATTATTATTTGTAAAATGAAAAGTTATCATATCACTAGCAATCATATCTTTATTATTTTTTACTCTTATATTGATTATTTTATCACCATCTAAATTAGGTTCTTCATCACTAAAGCTTATCCAATTTCCATCATTTTCTTGCCATTCCATTGTATCATTTACATTATATAATTTATTTTCTAAATCATTATTATAAACATTATTAGGCATCAAAGATTTTTTTATATCAATATTATAAATATGATCTAAAACACCAACAATTCTTACTTTAATATCTGTTTTAGGATGAATTAATTTTATTTCTTCATCAGTTAATAAATGAGTTCTACCACTAGTTCTTATCCAATCACTTTCATTTATACCACTATTTAAATTATATTCCCATACAACTTCACTGTCTTCATAACGACTTGCTAAAACTATTTCATTAGCATGTTCTCCATCAAAAGAAAAACTTGCTAATTTAGTTTCATTATTATCTAATAAATAATTAGCAACAGTTTTAGTAGGTCCTGGTTGTAAAACATTTTCATTAGTAGCATTAGTTGCATTATTTAAAGCATCATTAATTATTTTTAGAATTCTACTTATATTTTCATTACTAGTAATATGACTTTCAATATTTCTTAATAAATCATACATTGGTAAAGGATAATATGTTAAATTATCGGCAATTCTTTTAGCTAAAACAATATATTCATTTTCTGAAGCATTTCTACTTTCATATAAATTAACTAAACCTAACCAAGCATCAAAATTAATATTTAAAATATCTAAAGCTTCATTATAAATTTCTTCTTTATTATCATAAATATCTGCTAACATTAATTTTTTTTCTGATAAAGCATATTTTTCATAATTATTTAAAGCAGCTTGAGATAAAAGAATATAACTAGCGGGATAATCACCAGCATAAGTACCACTACCCCAACCATTAGGCATTCTAACACTTAATTTTTCAGTTTTACCAGACATAGCCCATCCTGAAACATCATTATATAATTCCCAAACTTTATTACCATTTTGATCTAAATTTAAATAAATATATGCTGCATGTCCTGGTTGAGATATAACACTTGATGGAATTCCATATACACCTTTTATATTAGAACCAGTTTTAGATATTCCCCCACATACAGCCCCTTCTTCAAAAACTGACCATAATTTAGGATAATTTGTTTTATAAGTTATATTAAATTGGCTTAAATGATATTTAGCATCCCACATTTTATAATTTGTATAATCATAGTATTTAGCATTATTATAATCATACCCAAATCGATAAGTAATAAAATCATAAGGATTAAGTTTTTTAGTTTCTTTTGTATAACTATTTAACCATTTAATTTCTTCATCATCAATAATATTATTCATTACAAAACGCATTTCTTCAACACTTAAATTTTCAAAAATACTATTTTCTAATAAACCATCTTCATATAATTCTTTAAAAATTTCATATCTTTTTGTTGCACTTGAACCATTAGGATCTAAAGGATCTTCAGGAGCACCCGTAACCCATAAACCAACATTAGCTGAATGAGTAAGAGATAAGCTAACCATCATTTTTAGATATAATTCATTATCTAAATCGTCATTATATTTTTCATATAAATCTTTTAAAATTTTAAAAGATGAAGCATAATTACCATCAGGTTCTCCACCTAAAAGATATAATTCTAAAAGACTTTCATCTTCCATTAACCATTTAATCGTGTTTTGATATTCTTCACTATAATTAGCTAAAGAAACTAAAATATCATACCCAACTTTAGACACTAAAGTTCTTTGTAAAACTAAAATATTACTATAATTATTTTTAATTAATTCATCATATTCATCTAAAGTTTTTATAAAAGGAAATGTTTTAATTTCTTCTTCATAACCTTCTTTAATTAATTTAGCATTAGCATAAACAGCATCATCATACCAATGACTATACCAAGAATTACCATTTTCATAAGCATACAATTTTAAATATTTTTGATCTTTAATATTTACTTTAACTAAAATTGCATCATCAAAACCTTTTAAAGTTTTAGATTTTACTTCATCACTCCAAGTAATTCCATCTTTAGAAGTGGAAATAGTAAATGATACTCCACTATTATAGTATGTACTAGTCTCTTTAGCATCAATACCAATATAAGCTGTAAAATAATCATAATCATAAGAACTTAAATCATAAACTAAATTAGAAGTAGCCCAAGCAGAAATACCTTTAATAAAAGATTTTGATTTACCATCAATATTAACTGTGATGAGTCCACTATTATAATTTTTATCTTTCTTTAAATAATAACCATCTTTAACATAAGACAAATCTTTTTCTTCTTCTAAATCTGATAAATAAACAAATTCACTTTGATTATTAGAATTAGCATATTTAATTAAGGAGGATTCAAAAAACATTTCCTGATTTATATTTGTTTCATTAAAAACCATAATTGTTAATAATAAAATAATTATTTTTAAACATTTTTTTAACATAATAACCACTCCTATAATAATTATATCTAAATGAAATTTCTTTGCCAATAATATCTGGGAAATATTTATCAAATTAGTGTAAAGAAAAAGAAACTTTTAATTAAAGTTTCTTGTTAAAGATAAAGGTTTTTCACATAATATTTCATTATCATTTTTTTCTAATAAAGCATAATCAATTTTAGCATTAGAAGTTCTTGGTAAATACTCTAAAGTATAAACTATTTTAGTTGGCAGAGCACTGCTACCTATATGATTAACAATCATTATATTAATTTTATCTTCTAAAGCTTTTTGATCAAAATCCATACTATCAACACATATATGATAAATTGGTAAATATTGATATTTAGCATCAGGAATTTTAGTTACAGCAACTTCTTTAATATTTTCATCAATTTCTAATAAAAGATTTTCAATTTGTTCTGGATAAATATTATCAATTCCACAAACAAAATTTCTTTTACTTCGACCAATATAAATATATTCATTTGGATTTTCTAAAGATTTTTTAACATTATCACCAGTAATATACCATTTAGTATTTTCTTCATCAGTCCAAAAAGCACTTAAAGTATCATTTGGACGATTACGATAACCCTTCATCATTGCTGGTCCACTTAATAAAAGTGATCCACACTCTCCATCTTTAACATCTTTAAAATTTTCATCAACTACTTTAACCTTAGTATAAGGAATAGGATAACCAATTGTTCCAGGCGTATTTAATCCACCCATACAAACCATTACAGGAGCCCAAAATTCAGTCATTCCAAGAACACTACCAATAGAAGTTTTACTACCACCATATTTTAAAGCTTCGTTAGCTAATGCTTCTTCAGCTGGTTTAAAATATTCACCACCACTTGTTGCTTGAATAAGATTAGAAAACACACCAGGTTTTACTAAAGGATTATTATGTAAAGTATTCCAATGAACTGGTCCACCTGTTACAGCATCACTATGTGTTCTAATAATTTCAGATACAAAATCTTGAGGCATAAATTTAGTAGTTGAAGCAAAATTTAAGTTATTAGCTAAAGCATAATGAAGCGTAATTCTGCCAAAACACATGTTACTAAAAGGAATATTACCTAACTGAGTCATTCCAGGTTTAGCCACAAAAACATGATCTAAAGCTTGAGCAACACAATTAATTCCATTACCTACTAACTCAGTACCTTTATGATTTCCTGTTGTTCCACCGGTAAAAATAACATCAGTAACCCGATTAGGTTCATAATATTTTTCAATATCAGGTTTTTTTTCACTTTCTTTAATTTTATTTTCATCAAATGGATAAATAATTGGTGAAACATTAATATTTGCTAAATTATTTTGCATTTTATTTATCACAATAACTCTAGTAGGTTTAGTATCCATAATATCTTTATTCATTCTTAAATTATTATTAAAAGGATTTAGACCAATAACTTCACAACCTATTTCATATAAAGCATATAAAATATAAATAGATTCTGGACTATTAAGCATACTAATACCTACACGATCTTCTTTTCTAATCCCCTTTTCATAATATAAATACTTAGCATAACGATCTATTTCTTCATGCATTTGTTCATAAGTTATTTTTCTACCATCTTCACTACTAATAGCAATATAATTCATATAATTTTTATTTCTTCGTCTTAAAAATTCAGTTGGTGTACAATTTGGTAGTCTCTCTGTATAAATTTTATTATCATAAAAATCAGTAAATGTTACTTTTTCCATAAAAAAAACCTCCCTATCATTTACAAATAAAGTATAACACTTTAAAAATAATAATAAATAATACTTGACAAAATTTGACAAAAAAATTAGTTAGCTATGATTTGACCATCATATCTTCCCAACTGTTCACTAACTTCTAATTTTATCGTATAAGTTTTTTCTTCATCTTTATCTAAATAATCACTTTTTATAATATGACTACTTCTACTTTCATTTAAAGTTTTAAGAGTAGCAGGATAACTACTTAACTTTTGATTATCAACAATTAAAACATCTTCTTTTATCAAACTATCATTAAAAGTTTCTAAATTAATATTTATTTGTTTTTTAACACAATTATTTTTTATTTTAAAAGAATATTCTTTACTATCATTTAATTCCAATGATATTTTTTCATCAGTAATTACAAGACATTTATCAATAGGTTTAAACTTTAAAAAAGCATAAATAAAACCAGAAATACTTAAAACAATTAATATAAATATAATAATAATTAAATAAGCATCTTTTTTTAATCGTAATTTTTTTTTCATCTTTATCTCCCATTACAATTATAAATATTTTCTTTATACTTGGCAATAGTCATATTTTGTAATTATTTATACATACAATTAATTAGGTGATTTTAGTGATCAAAAATTTTGCTAAAAGAAAATTCATCGTTACTTCTTTTGCTTTTTTAATTTTTTTTATTACTTTACTTTTTCCTAGTTCTAATGAAATTAATCCAATAAGTGAAACAACATTTGTTAACGGTTTTACAGCAACTTTATACCCATGTTTGACACTTTATTAATTTAATATTCAATTTTTCCTAGATTTTATCTAGTTTTTTTATTTTTTAATCTT
>CANRHC010000069.1 GCA_947630305.1 uncultured Bacilli bacterium | reverse complement strand
TGAACCAAGTGAACGAACTTTTTTAAAACTTTTAAGATATATCAAAAAAATAAAAAATCACTTTAGAGAGTTTTTTTTGAACCAGTCGGTTCACCGTTCCCCCCCTGCAGTTTAAGAAGAAATAAACAACAATTTTTTTTGAATTTTTGGACATAAAAAAAATACCGAATATTTTATAAATACTCGGTAGAAAGAAGATTATTTAAATCGCATAATAAGAGCGATAGAAAGAATTAAGTTAGTGATTCAATTCTATTATTTATTCTTTATATACTATAATATTATCATAATATGAGAAAAAAGTCAAGTAAATTAACCAAAAAGTAGTAATTTATTTCAGTTTATAAAGCTAATTGCTAATTATAATTGCTTTTTATTTGATTCTATTGAAATTATTCTTATTTGCATTTAATCCTAGAACCTATTTAAAGAAGATTCTTATTTAACCCCTATCGGCTGCAGCAGATTAAATAAAATAATTAATATCTTTCTGCAGACCTATTTATAATTTTTTAATCATATTCTTAAAGATACAGAAACAGCCTCAAATTAATTCTATATAGTCAAAATGATTTAAATAGAATTGACTTTATTTATACAGCCTTTTATTTGAACCCAGAAAAAAAGTAAACGATCTGGATTTATAGCAGCAGATAGACTAAAAAGTTTTAACTAAAAAACAAATAATATCTATCATGCTGCAGCAGGGGAGTATAAAAAATATAAATAAAAAAAACCTTTTTGAGTTAAGAAATAAGATTTTATCTTTAATGCTGCATTTAAGTAGAAAAATAATTAATGGATATACCCAAAAAAATAACCTAATTTAAACTATATAGCAGATGAACCCTGTCATTTAAAAAAACTTTTATGATAGAAACATTATTACTTAACTTTCTATTTTTAAAGTTACTTATTTGAACGTCTTAAAATATTATTATACTGTATAAACAAATATATTTCTATTGTCTTTTATCCTGTATAGTTTATTGTTTATTTTTGAATTTTTACTGTTTTAAGAAAAATCGAAGTCCAAAATACCCCTTAATTTAAACGATCTTAAGCAGGTTAATATTAAAATATCCTGTAGCCTATAACTTTTAAAATAGAGGGCATTTTAAGCTAAATAGAGCCATATAGTAAAAATCTTAAAAAGTTAGGTAAATACTGATATTACTAAACGCAATGAATTTAATAGGATTTTGAAATAAACGCCAGAATTTTATTACTTTCTGCAGCAGCACAAATAACAAAGATATATCAGACTGTTACAAATACCAGAAAAAACCTAGTTTTATTCTGTATAGCTAAAATGTAAACCCAGACACATTTAAATAACCTTATAACCCTCAAAAACTGCAACGTAGCGTAATATAGTTTTTAATCCTGATAATCTATAGTAGGTATGAATAAACGTTAAATAATAGAAATATATTATTAAAATAATATTTAAATAATATAAAGTTATTATTAAAATATTATAATTATAATAGTAAAATATTAATAAAACCTTTAAAAATACCCATAAAGTACAATATATTATAAGCGTAGATTATAATATAAAATAGAATGATAGAGTTTAATTGTTAGGCTGGACTCACAAATAAAAAGTCTTATAATGTATTTTATCTGCCCAAAAATAATAGAAAAATTATAGCTCAGTATGATATATACATTATAATTATATTATTTATTACAATAACTTATAACCATAATTATAGCTGTTAATATAACTATGAATATATATGCAAATATAATGAATAATACAATAAAAAGACAATATAAAAATATTGTAATATGAGAAAAATAAGCATATAGAAATAAAATAATTACTTATAGAATAATAAAAGAAAGATAATATAATAATCATTAAAAGATAGTAGCAATATGTTATAATTACAATAAAATCAAAAAGTAAAAAATCAGAAAATGGTTTTTATTTATCCTGTTATAGACTGCATTTATTACTAAAAACAGCCTGTATTTTAAGTAGGGAGGTTAAAAAATGAAAACTAGGATTAAATTTTTTAAAAAAGAAGAAAAAGGTTATTTAAAACCCTTATTTGATTTAAATGATCCTGTAAAAAGATATGTTACTACTGATATTAATCATAAAGTAACTGCAGCAGAATTTAATAAATGGTTAAATGATTATATCAGTAACTTATTAATTAATTGATTTTATCCTGTAGTGCTATTATCTGGAATAAGCTAATATCCTGATTACACTAAAATTAATATCCTGATAAAAGTAATATTTATCCTGTATAGTTAAATCTGCAGCAATTAATAAAAGGAGCTGAAAATGGATAGTACCGAAAATAAAAAGACTAATAAAAACCCTAAAGAAGAAGAAAAAGAAAGAATAGAAAAAATAAAAAAGAAAATAAGTGAAAAGAAAGCAAACGGAGATATAAGTAAAGAGCAGGAAGACTTTTTTAATTTTATTTTAGATAGTGAAGAAGATAAAAAAGACAATTATAGTAAATACGATGAAACAATATCGATTACTATAAGCAAAGAACAAAAAGAGTTTTTAGAAACAATATCGGATTACCACAATATGCCAAAAAGTGAGACTATAAGAAGATATATAGATAATGATATGAAAGAGTGGAATAACAAATATAAGAAAGCTAAGAAATAATTACTATCTATCTGTATAGCTTGTATTACTATATTACTATGATTATAAGAAAGAATAGATAAACAGAAAGATATTAGAATAAAGAGATAAATAAGTAAACAGAAAGAATAAAAGAATAAAACAGTACAATAAGAAGAATAATAAAACAATTCTATAATCTGTATTAGCTTTATTCTATTATCAGTATATATAAATAACGTTATACATTAAGATCAATAAAATAGGTTTAAGAAACAGATTCAATAGATAGTAGTAATATCAATTAACAGTAATTAATTAAGCTTGAAAAGGCTTTTAAGCGGCGTTAATTGAGTTAAGAAAGCAATAGTAGCATATTAGCAGCCAAATAAACTAAAATAAAAAAAACAGTTTTATAGTTTAAATGCTGCAGTATAGACAATTATTATTTGATTCTAAATTAATGATAATAACTAAATTATTTAAAGCGCGTTAAATAATCTGGATTAAAAAGGATTACTAGCACGCTTTTTTTATTGCTTTCTGCAGACAATGACCCAGAAAGAAGAATAGTAAAACAATTGAATAGCCTGTAATGGATAGATTAAAACTTGAGCTAAAGACTGTAGCAAAACAGATATAAATAAATGCCAGGTTAATTATTATTGTCAGATAATAAGAGGAGTTTTATATGAGAAAAAAGCTCACCCCCAATTAAAAAAACAGGGGGTATGTTTTCAGGTAGGCTGCCGACTTCTTGAGAGAGACCTCCCCATGAAAACGTTTTATAATTTTTTTCATATTATCATATAAAATACTTGATTTTGTCAGATAAATATGTTATGATTAAATATAATACAATAAGGAGCATTTTAATTATGCCAAATTACAAATCTAGCGGCTTTTATAATCATAAAGACATACAGCAGATTTTAGAATGTGGTCAGACCAAAGCCTATGAAATAATACAGCAGCTAAACAGAAAGAGAGCCGAAAACCATTTATTAGTTATTAAGGGTAGGATTCCTGCAGCAGATTTCAATAATTTTTTCTATAGTGAGGGTACCAGACCATGAATGAATTTAATGATATAGATTTTATTGATTTTAGAGAGAGTGTAATTGATTTATACGATATCGAAGAAGATCAAGAAGTTATTCAAGAAGTAGAGATAGATTTATACGATACTGTAAAAGACTTAAGATTTTTTATCTCTGATTTAACCATGTATAAAGCACTTATTAAAAAGAGCTTAAAAGTAACCCAAGAAAGAAAACTTTCTCGAATGTTAATGCAGCTGCAAAGTGGTACGAGTGAGTTACGCCAGTACGATAATTTTTTACTTGATTCTACCCAAGCTGATATTAACCCCGTATTAGCTAAAATCGTTAAGGCTATAGCTATTATTTTAGATATCCTAGATGAAATACAGGAAGAAGAATATTTTAATAGAAAGCTCGAATTAATTGAAACAGGGGAACAATTAGCAGCAACTTTAAGTAATTTTAATGTGTTAGAAAGAAAGAGCGTGATAGAAAGCGCAGCAGACTTGATAAACTATTAATTAACCTGTAATATTGAGTTAGGATTTTAGCTTTTATCCTGTATGGTATGCAAATTAAAACAGCTGCAGCAACTAATAATTTTTAAAACCTAAAATGATAGGATACGCAATAAAATCTCAAATAAACTTATATTATAAGACTTTTTATTGAATTATTTTTTCTTATTTTTTCCCAACGATATAGCATAAAATTTTAAAAATCCGCTTTTTTCTATCCTGTAGAAATTTAATGCTGAACTTGCTTATTTATTTTTCTATTGTATAAGTGGTTTTTTAGTTTGAATTAATCGTTTACAGTAAGAAAGGATTGCAGCTTATTACAGTTAGATTTATAATAAAATGGATTCATTCAAGAAATATGTTTTTAGAGAAATAAAAAAAACCTTGAAGTTTACCAGACAGACAAGGCTTTTTAATTTTTAGATATATTTCTGATACGATTAAATTAATATACCTCCTTTAAAAGGACGCCCTTTAATGACAGTTAAAGATCACTCAAAGACTAAACGGCGCTTTCTCATTAATCTAATCTAGACTTTAATTATACTACAAAGGCAAGATTTTTGCTAGTAGTTAATTAATTTATTAATGCTGAGTAAAGATAAATGCAGGTACTATTTTTACTCAGTATTACTCAAATAATAATATAAAGTTGCAGATCATTTATATTATTATCGGCTATAGGTATCTGCAGGAAAGAAGAAGATTATTTTAATTATGGAGATTCAAGAATTAAGAAAATTATTTTTTGAGATTGATCACCAGCTTATTAGTTTAGGTGATTCTATTGAAGACAAAGAAGTTAAACGGCTTATATCTGATTTTTCAGATAATGAACTAGACTTTCTAGAATATAAAATAGAAAGAATTTTAGATAGTAGCAAAGGTGATTCAATATGTTAGACGTAAACAGGATAAAGAATATAAAGGAAAATTACAGCCTTGAACAAGCTATAAATGATTACGGGCAAGATTATCCATTAAAAAAAATCGGACGTGATTATAGGTCTAATTCATTTATTGAACCTGGGACAGGAAAAAATAAAGATAATAAAGTGCACTATGATTTTATTGATAATTTATGGTGTGATCATTCAGTTGTAGACCCTAAAACAAATAAAAAATATGGTGGTAATGTAATTCATTATGTTCAATACGTTAAAGGTCTAGATTCATATGAGGCTGCAGCTGAATTTATTGAAAAAGAAAAAGGTCTATCAACTCTAGACTTGAAGAAGATAAGACCAAGAAAAACTAGTTTGTATAAAGATATTTTACAATACCATGATAATATAAATAGCCCTAAATTTAAAGCCATAAAAGACCATTTAATAAAAGAGCGTGGATATTATCCTGATTATCTTGAAGAAAACTTAATAGGCTTTATAGACTATGGAATAACAGGGCGTATAGTATACCCTATTTTTGATAGTAATTTTAATATTGTTTACTATGAGGCTAGAGCTTTAAATCCTGAACTCAATAAAAAAGTTTATCCAAATAATCATACTTATAGTGAACCAGAAAATAAGTTTATAAAGCCAAGTGCTGATAAATACGGGGATTTATTGAATAAAGAAGTACCCTATAACTATTACACGCGAACAAATAAGAGTGGGGATACTATTTTTATTTGTGAGGGGGTAGCAGATAGTGACACCCTTAATATGATAAATAGAAATAATCTCTGTATGAGTGGTACTCATTATACAGACGGTGAAAAATGGGAAAAATACTTTTTACCAGTACTCAAAAATCATAATAAAATTGTCTTTTTTGGTGATAATGATGATGACGGAAGAGCAGCAGTAGTAAATCATACTATAAACGGTATTTTAAAATATGGTTTATCTAATGTGTATGTACAAATAGTACCGAAAACGTGGGATATCTTAAACTCTGATAATCATTTTAAAGATCATTTTACCAGTAATGATGAATGCAAAGAAAAATATGGAGAAGATCTATTAAAAGATATAAATGATATCTGTAAAAAAGATATCTCAAAAATTAAAGAAACAGATAAAAATAGGATTCCTGCACTTGAATATATCGGACGCTATTATCATTCTATTTGCAAAGAAGAAGAATTAGCAACCGTATTCTATGAGAAAGCTATTAAACCTATTTATAGATTTCTTGAACCCTATCAGATAGATAGCGCGCTGCAGCTATTAGAGGATAAAGAAATTTTTACAGCCAAGCAAATAAAAAGAGTAAAAGGTTACATGAATAAACCGCTTTTAGATAAAGCAGTTGTAAATGAACTTATAGCAGACACCAGAAAGAAAGCAGGAATAAAAGACCCTAATAAAAAAACTTTAATTTATGATGAAAAAACAGCTTTTTATTGCTTTAACGGTAAAATCTGGGAAGAATTAACAGATTCATATATTGACGGTCTAATCGAAGATAAACTCGGTTATAGGTTTACTAGCGGCAGTAAAATTGACTCTGTAAGAAAATCATTAAAAAGTAGCCTTGATGTAAATGAAAACAACCCCCAAGGTATCCTATTTAATCGTAGTGACGTTTTAGTTTTCAATAATGGAACGTTATATTTAAATGAAGGGCGTTATAAGTTTAAAGAAGAATATTTTAATCCTGATGATAGAGTAACTTTTTTCAGTAATTTTAATTATGATGATAAAGCCGAATGCCCCAAGTGGAAACAATTTTTAGATGATGTTACAGCTAATTATAATGAAAATGGAGAATTAGACGTTAAAGAGCAGGAATTAAAAAAATTAATGCTGCAGTTATACGCAGGTTATATTTTATTTAGTGATTGCCCCTTGCAAAAATGTTTAGTGCTTTTTGGGGAGGGAAGTAACGGTAAATCTGTTTTTGAAAAAACAATAGAAAAACTATTTGATGATTCTGCAACAACTAGTATACCAGCAACTCTGTTTTCTAAAGATCATATTCTTTATGAATTAAGAAATTCTATCTTAAATATATCTGGAGAAACTAAAGATTCTTTCTTTAATTCCGAGGAAAACATAAGAGGTATAGTAACAGGGGATAGAATGGCAGCAGATAGAAAATATAAAGACCCTATTAATTTTACCCCAAGAACTAAATTATTAATATTAGCTAATAATCCTTTTAGAATTAAAGATTCATCAAATGCAACATACCGCAGATTCTTATTTGTATTTTTCAATACAAAATTCGAAAGTGACGAAAATAAAATAAATGGTACTACTGTTAAGAAAAAAAATTTAAATCTGGAAAAAGAACTTGAAGAAGAATTAGCAGGTATTTTTAATTGGATGCTTGAGGGCTATTGCATGCTTAAAGATTTATTAAAATTCAATATGCCTATGATAGAAAGCCAAGAAAGCAAAAATCAATATGAAGTATTTAAAATTAGTAATAATCCTGTTAGAGAATTTATTATTGAACAATTTTACAAGGCTCATTACTTTCTTGACCCTAAAGATTTTTTTGATATTACAGAAAGTGGATTTAATAACGATAATAGTAACGTGATTTTAGATGATAAAAATAAAACTATTACATTTACTGTAGCGCACGATTTTATTTTTTCAGATTATAAAACTTTCTGCAGTAGTAACGGTTATATAGCTAAAGGGCGTAATGGATTCAGTACTGAATTTAAAAGACAGATTACAGATTTAGGTGTTATTTTTAGCAAAAAGAAAGGCGGGAAAAAAGTACACCGTAGAATGGAGTATTGTTTTACCTATGATAGTGACACTTTTAATAAAATAAGTGATTTATATGAAGAAATATAAATAAATCAAGTTATACCCCTATATGAGAAATTATAGGGGTATTTTTTTATCTGTTTTAGAAAAAAAAGGGGGGGAACGAACTTTAAAAAGTCGGTTCACCTGTTGGTTCACCTTGAGGACACCTAAAGCAAATAATAACAGTTTTATTTTTAAATTTTTGTAGTTTTTTTATTTCTGCAATTAAATATATATTTTATTTGCAATTTTAAGCAAAAAAGGGACATCAACAGGGACATCAACTTTTTTTCAGTTGTAAACGTTTAATTTTTGAAATTACCCAAAAATTAGCAGTAGATTTATTTAGTATTTATCTAATATTCTTAATTTAATTATGAACATTCAAATAAAAATAGCCTTAATTTTAGGGGACATCAACTATTTTAAGGTTGGTTCACCCCCTTAACGATCAATTTTCAAGCGAGAAATACAGATATATTCAAGAAATATTTTTGCTAATTTTTTATACTTTATTTAAGGTGAACCAAGTGAACGAACTTTTTTAAAACTTTTAAGATATATCAAAAAAATAAAAAATCACTTTAGAGAGTTTTTTT
>CANRHC010000068.1 GCA_947630305.1 uncultured Bacilli bacterium | reverse complement strand
AATACTTGACATAAAAAAATCCAGTATCTAACTGGTGTTGAATAAGATTTGGATTTAAGCCAACTGCAAAACTCGGGGGAAGATAAAAGTTTTACTTGAATAAGATAAGTAGTAAATGTTATACTTTTTTTAAGGTAGGAGTGTAACATATGAAACTAGAAAATTTTAAGGATGAAAATAAAACAAAAAGGAAAAAAATATTAATTAGTATAGGAGTAATAACAATAATTGGAACATCATTATTACTATATAAAACATTTGCAAGTTTTAAAAGTGAAGTAACATACCCAATGATGAATGATCAAATAAATTATTATGGTGATGATAATGTTTACTTTGCATTTTATAATGGTGATCAAGAATTAGATGAAATGCCTCAGAAAGGAAACAGTGAAAATTTAGTTTTTGATCATGCTGATTGTGAAAATGGAGCAACAGTTAAATGGAAAGAAGAACGATGGGCTCCTTTAGTAAAAAATTTAACAAAAAGTAAAACAAAGTGTACATTATATTTTAGTGAAAAAATATATGGAACTAAATTATTAGAAAAAAGAGAAGAAAATGAAAAATTAAAAGAAGAACCAGAATTAATGTATGATGATACAGATGATGGAAACTTAAGATATGTTGGTTCCAGCCCAAATAACTATATAGATATAGGAGATAGAGACAGTAAAGGTCAAATAATATTGTGGCGAATAATAGGAGTAATGAAGAATGTAACTGTTGTAGATGGCGAAGAAAAACAAGAGGATTTAATAAAAATAATAAGAGCTGATAGTATAGGAGATTATAGTTGGGATTCATCATTAACTGCGGTTAATGGTGGATCTGGAGTAAATGAATGGAGTCAAGCAGATATAATGAAATTATTAAATCCAGAAAGTGTATATACTAAAGAAAGTGAAATAGGAAATAGTTTATATTGGAATAATGGAAGTGGCCAATGTTATAGTAGTTCTAATAACGCTAATAAAACTTGTGATTTTACAAGTAATGGAATAAGTGAGGAAGCTAAAAATAAAATAGCCAAAGTAAGATGGAATACAGGTACTTTTGAAACATATAGTGCATCAGAATGGACAGCAAATGCAACATATTATGCTGAGCGAAGTGAAAATAATGGTAAAAAATTTTGTGAAGATCAAGGCGGTGGTGGTAGATGCAACGATGCAGTTGATAGAACAACAACATGGGATGGCTACATCGGATTAATGTACCCAAGTGATTTTGGATATGCTGTAGGAAAAAGTGTAAAAGATATTTGCCTAAAAGAAAGTATGTATTCTTATAGAAACGATGGTTGTAATGATGCAGATTGGCTAAAGCCTATTAGTGATGAATGGACTTTAACTCCTATACCTTATTCAGGAAGTGCCTACTATGTTTTTTATATTCCTACGGCTGGATACTTGTACCTTCGCGATGTACGTCGTGCAAGCAGCATTAGGCCTGTTGCTTTCTTAAAATCGTCTATATCACTTTCTAATGCATCTGGGGAATCTAGTGATCCTTTTGTTGCTTCATAAATTTAAAAAATAGTGTATAAAATTAACTATAGCTTGTATTGTTTGTAATTTTATGATACAATTTTATTGCTTTTAAAAAAGTGATGTGTTATCCGCTTGATAATTTTCTATGATAACATGTAATAAAAGTTAGAAAGGAAGACTTATGGCTAATTTAGTTGATAAAATTAATGCTAAACATGTTCGTAAAGATATTCCTGAAATTAGAGTTGGGGATATTGTTCGCGTTGATGTTTGGGTTAAAGAAGGTAAAAAGGAACGTATTCAAGCATTTGAAGGTATTGTAATTGCTAAAAAAGGTGGTTCAGTTTCTGAAACTATTTCTGTACGTAAAAAATCTGGTAGTGTTGGAGTAACTCGTATTTTCCCTGTTAATGCCCCTACAATTGACAAAATTGTTGTTGTTAAAAAAGGTATGGTTAGAAGAGCTAAACTTAACTTTATTAAAAATATGCGTAAAGAATACAAAGTTAAAGAAAGAAATTAATTGTCTTTCTTTTTCTATTTTTGAAGGAGTATTTGTATGAAATTAAAAGATTTTTTAAATAAGATGTCTAAAGATGAAGTATATGATTATTTTTTAGCTATTTGTTATATTAATATAGAATATGATAAGATTACTAAAAATAAGATGATTGAAGAGATTTTTAATCAATTTCAAAGTAAAGGTTATATATATGATTTATGTACTAAAAAAGAATTAGATTTTTTAGAATATATTCAAAATAATTCTTTAAAAGATTTTGATAAATATGAATGGGAAATTAATGAATTAACTAAAAAATTAATTTTTAATGGTAAAGAAATATATGAAGATCAAAAACAAAATGTTAAAAATGCTTTAGAATTTTATCATAAATATCCTAATAAAAATTCTGATTATCTGGTGATGTTTGTTATTGGTTTGGTTAAAACTTATGCTAATATGATAACTGATTTAATAATATCAATTACTAATGAATTATTTAATTTACAAGATAAAACTGGTAGTTTTTTAAATCATCCTTTAATACATTATTATTGTAGTTTTTATGATGAAAGAAATAATGAATTTATTTATTATCGTAATTATGAATCATTTTTAGATGAAATTGATGATTTAAGAAAAGAATATGGTATGGCTGGTAATCTAGATTTTAATCCTAAAGATTATCTTGACATTTTTGTTTATGGTTTTCCAATAGATAATCCTAAAGTTAAAGCAATGTATGATGAAATAAACAAAATAAAAAATAAAGAATATATTTTTGAATCTATTGATTTAGCTAGAGTATTTAATAATATTGATTTTGTTTTAACTGATTATTTAAATTCTAAACAAATTGCTTTAATTAAAGATGCTTTATTATATATGCCTTGTTCAATAATGAATGGTTTTAAACCAATAGATTATAAAAAAGAAAAAAAAGAAGAATCGAATTTAGATAAAAAATTTATGAGTGTTCGTCAAACTAATGCTAAAATAAGTAAAAGTGATGCTGATAAATTTTATAAATTATATTTTGCTTTATTAGAGTTTGTTAATAATAATTATAAAATTAATTCTAAAATTAAGAAGATATATCAACAAGAAGGATTAGATGTTGATAATTTAATACCTATAGATGATTATTTATGGGAAAATAAAGAAAAAATTATTGATGAATTTGTTAATAGTAATCCTTATAATTTTAATAAAGAAGAATTAAATATAATAGAAAATTTTAAAAATTCTAAAACTGGGATGTTTATAGTAGTTGGTTATGATAAAGAATATACAATGCTTTTAGCAGATAATGGTATTTTATATATGATTAAAGGAATAAATGATAACATAGATAATATTTTAAATCCTTTAACTCTTCCAAATGTTATTATGACAACTTTATTAATGTTTAATGGTAATATAATTTATAATAGTTTCTTTAAAGAAAATCCTATTGGATTTGGTAATGATTTTAAAAAAATGATTTTAAAAGATATAGAAAAGGCTATAAAATATTATCATTTATAGAAATGGAGTAAATTATGAAAAAAATATTATTATCTATTTTTATTATTTTAATAGTTGGTGGTTGTGTTAATAAAGAATCTGAAAAGATTGATGTTGATAAAGAATTAGTTCAATGTTTAGAAAAACAATTAGAAAGTTATCTAAAAGATGATTTAGAAGAAATTCCTTTAAGTGAAATTAAAAATAATGATTTAGATAAAATTGCTTATTATAAAGGAGTATATAATCAAGATAATCTTTATGTAATGGTTTTTCCTAAAAATGGAACTTATGAATCTAGTGTAATGAAAGATTTTGATGAATATTTTTATAATAAATTTTCTATTTATCAAATGTTTGAAAGTCCTTTAACTCCTAATATTTATATTCATACTCAAAATAATGATATTGATTTTGATGATATTATTAATAAATGTAGTACAAAAAATAATGTAGAAAATGGTAAATCACTTCCGACTAAAACAATTAATGAATTAAATAATACTAAAAAAATAGTTATTAAAAATGATAATCAAGAATTAGGAACAATAACTAATGAAGATAAATTAGCCGAAATATTAAAAACTATAACAAGTAGTAAGCAATATGGTGATGCTTTTTTATGTGATGGTAGTGGGTTTAGTTTTCTTTTGTATGATGATGATAATCAATTAATTGATACTATTTCTATTTGGAGTGATGGTAAAAGATTAATGCCAGAAAGTATTCATAATGGATGTTCTTATTATTCTATTACAAATAATATTGATTTAAGAAAAATTATTGAAGAAGAAACAGAATATATTTTTTATAGTATTTTAGATTATCGAGATGATTTTAATCAAAAAGAACAGTTAATTTATCAAGATAATACAAATAGTTATTATTTAAAAAGTAATAATCCAAATGAAATAACAATTAAATTTATGTTAAATAATCAAGTAATGAATTTTAAATATGCTTTAGAAAATAAATATATTGAAGCTGATAAAGTTGCAAATGATTATCCTGAAATATTAATCAAAAAAGAGTTGTTGGAAAATTAATTATTTAATTTCCAATAGCTTTTTTTATGTAAGAATTATTAAATGCAACTAAAAGTTGATAGTATAAAATTACTTTTTCATATATAATTTTATTGAAATGGAGGTATTTTTTAAATGAAATTTGGCGAAAATTTGAAAAAAATAAGAATTTTAAAAAAATTATCACAAGAAGATTTAGCCCAAAAGGTGGGAGTTTCTAGACAATCAGTAAGTAAATGGGAAACAGCAGATGCTTATCCAACAATGAATAATTTATTAGAATTATGTAAAATTTTTCATTGTAAAATTAATGATTTAGTAAATGATAATATTACTGATATTGATTTTCTTGGCGATGAAGTTAAAACTAAAGTTGTAAGTTTAAAAAAAGAAGAACAAAAGAAAATGAAAGTTTTAAGTAAAATAATTTCTGTAATATCTAAAATAGGAAGAATATTTTGTTATATAGCTATTCCTTTTATTTCTTTAATTCTAATTATTTCACCTTATTTAATTAATAAAGTTGAAATAAAAGATAATAAATTAACTTTGAATTTAACTAATATTAATCTTTTAAAAAAAAATGATAAAGTAGTTTTAAAAGTTGGATCATTTGTTTTAACTGATGCTGATAAAGATTTTTTAAATACTAAAGTAATTTCTATATTTGAAAATAATAGTAAAGCTAAAATAATTGGTTATATACAAACGTGTTTTGCAAGTTTTTTAGTAATAATTATTTTAACATCTATTATATTTAAACATTTAGAAGTTTTATTTGAAAATATTAATAAAGGAGAAACACCATTTACTTTAGAAAATGTAATTTTAATAAAGAAAATTGCTTGGAAAATGATTGTAATAATTATAATGAGTAATATAAGTGAAGGTATGTTTGAATTATTATTAAATACTGATTTAAATGTTAATTTTGAAACTTATGATTTAGTTGAAATATTATTTTTATTTAGTTTATCATATATTTTTGAATATGGAAGATTGTTAGGTCTTGAAACAAAAGGAAAGATGTATAGTAATTCTTAAATATTTAATTCAGTAATTAGTATTTTAATTTACTAAATAATATTATATAATTATTAATAGAAATTGGAGTAAAAATATGAAGAAATATTTAGATTTTTTAATTAAAGGAATATATGCAGGGATATTAATTAGTATTGGTGGTATTGCTTATTTAGCTATTGAAAATAAAATAACTGGTTCTTTTATCTTTTCTTTTGGATTACTTACTGTTTGCATGTATTCTTTTAATTTATTTACTGGTAAAGTAGGCTATATACTAATAAATAAAATTAATTATTTATTAGAATTATTAATATCTTTAATAGGTAATTTTCTTGGAACATTTATAGTTGGTAATTTAATAAGATTAACAAGATTTAGTAATTATATTGAAATAGCAAAAAATATAGTAGATGTTAAATTAAATGATAGTATT
This sequence comes from uncultured Bacilli bacterium, assembly GCA_947630305.1. Classification (GTDB taxonomy): domain Bacteria; phylum Bacillota_I; class Bacilli_A; order RF39; family UBA660; genus Ventrenecus. The sequence goes on along the minus strand of CANRHC010000068.1, from coordinate 2,677 downwards.
TTAAGTATATTTATATTAGCTATTTTTTGTGGAATGATTATGTATATTGCTGTGAATAATTATAAAAAGGGAAAAGATGTTATAGGTAAGTATATTACTATTTTTATGGGAGTTATGGCTTTCATTTTATGTGGCTTTGAACATTGTGTAGCTAATATGTTTTATTTTAGTATAGCAGGTATATTTTCTTTTAAAGTTTTTGACTATTTATTAGTTATGGTGTTAGGAAATAGTCTAGGTTCAATAATAATTGCTTTTTATGATAACAAATATAATAAATAGGTATAATTCATTAATTATATAATTATTACTTGCTATAGTATTATAAAGAAAAATGTATTAAAAGAAAAAAGGGTTATAAATTCTTTTATTAATTTACATTTTAAAGTATAATTAAAGGAGTAAAGGAAAGATAAAAATGATAAAAGAAAATAAGAAAGATTTTAGTAAAAGAGAAAAAATTAGAAATTATGTTTTATTAAGCATTATATTTATTATACCTTTATTATTTTTTTTATGGGTTGGATATATTTCTATTTCTTCAGTTGGAGCAAATTTAAATGTATTTTTAGATCTTACAAATGAAGAGGCTAATAAAATAATTTCTATAGTTAATAATACTTGGCATATATTTATAATAATGGCTTATGAATATATTATTTTCTGTATTTTATTAATATTAAATTATATCTTTTATAAAAAGAAATATAAGATATTATTATTAATTTTTAATGTAACTATACTAATTGTATTTATTGTTGATTTTATAATAAGCTTTGTTCAAAATAAAGAGTTCTATAATTTTGATTTATTATTATTTGTTATTAATTCTTTAATTGGTTTATATTATGCGTATAAGTTGTATAAGGAATAGTTGTAAAATTTCATAAAAAGTATTCTTAGCAAGTTTGTGTATGATATAATAATTGTAGCAATGATGAAAAGAGATGAAGTCTAACGATGAAGAAGTATGTTAAAATTGATGGAATACATTGTGACCATTGCAAGAAAAAAATAAGTGAAGCCTTATTAAAAAATAAAAATATATCTAAAGTTGAAATTAAAAATAATATTGCTACCATAGAGTGTAATGACAAAATAAAAAATAAAGATATTATTAAAATTGTTAATGACTTAGATTATTTTACAAAGGAAGAATATATTAGTGATAATGAAAATAAATATAAGCAAAGAATTAAATTATATGAATTCTTAATTATTGTAGTTGTTTTACTATTAATAAATTACCTAATATATAAGATATTTGGTTATAATATTTTTAATGTGATTCCAACTATTGATAGTAATATTACTTATGGCATGCTTTTTGTAACAGGACTTTTAACTAGTATTCATTGCATTAGTATGTGTGGTGCTATTAATTTAATTGCTATTTATAGCGATAAAAACAATATAAAAAAACCCATTTTTTATAATTTAGGAAGACTCATTTCTTATACATTATTGGGAGGAATAATAGGTTCCCTTGGTGGAATATTAGAACTGAATAATACTTTTAAAGGTATTATCATTATAATTGCCTCTTGTTTAATGTTTGCAATGTCTTTAAAAATGTTAGGAATTATAGATTTCCATTTTAAATGTTTTAAAAGTAAAACTAAAATTAAAACAAAGAATTCTTTTTTAATTGGTATACTTAATGGGTTTATGCCTTGTGGACCTCTTCAAGCTATGCAAGTGTATGCTTTAAGTACAGGATCATTTTTTAAAGGGGCACTTTCGATGTTTCTATTTTGTTTAGGAACAATACCTCTCATGTTATTTATTGGTATTTTATTCAATATTTTAAAAGGTAAATGGAAAATAATATTTAATAAAATTGCTTCTGTCTTGATATTAATATTATCACTTGTCATGCTTAATCGTGGTTTACTTTATTTAAATATTGATTTCTTTAAAAATAACAACTATGATGGCTTTACTATTGCTAAATTAGAAGATAATGTTCAAGTAGTTGAATTTGATTTATCTTACAATAATTATCAAGATATTATTTTACAAAAAGGTATTCCAGTAAAAATGATAATTCATGCTGATAAAAAATATTTAACAGGATGTAATAATGAGATTATTATAAATGAATTTAACATAAAACAAGAATTAAAAGAAGGAGATAATATTATAGAATTTACCCCTAACGAAGAGGAAACAATTACTTATACTTGTTGGATGAATATGATAAAAAATACAATTAAAGTCATTGATGATATAGATTATTTTAAAGGAAGTGAGTGAAATGAGAAAGTTAGTTTTATTTACAGTTTTATTTATAGGTATGTTTGGATTAACAGGTTGTGGGAATGAAATTCAAGAAAAACAAAAAAGTGATTTAAATGCTCCAGCTGGACTAAAAGAAATTACAAGGAAAATATATCAAGTTGAAACAAATGAAGATGGTAATATCATCATTAATAAGGATAAAATAACTGAAGAAGTTAGTTATTATAGTTATGAATATGATGGTGTAATAATTGGTCTTTTAGCAGTAAAAGATGAAAATGATAATTTCCATATCGTTATTAATACTTGTCAGTCTTGTGGTGGATCACCTTATGCTTATTTTGTCCAAGTAGAAAATAAAATACAATGTCAAAATTGTGGAAATACTTTTTTGATTACTGAACTTGATAATTTAGAAACAGATGGATGTAATCCA